>JAICIM010000146.1 GCA_025928885.1 Ktedonobacteraceae bacterium
AAGCCACCATTGCTCCCTCCCGTAATCGCCAGCCTGGACGAACTGGTGTAGTTGTTGGCGATCAACCATTCTGCGGCTGCGATAAAATCGTCGAAGACATTCTGCTTTTTTGCCAGCATCCCGGCCTGATGCCACTCCTCGCCATATTCGTTCCCACCGCGCAGATTCGCTATCGCATACACGCCACCATGCTCTACCCACACGGTACTATTCGTCGAATACGAGGGCGTCAAACTGATGTTAAAGCCGCCATAACCGTAGAGCAGCACGGGATTGTTGCCATCCAGCACCAGATCTTTTTTATGAATGAGAAACATCGGAACGCGCGTGCCATCTTTCGATGTATAAAAGATCTGCTGCGTAGTATAGCTGCTCGGATCGAACTTGACCTCCGTCGCGTAGAGCAGCGACACCGTTTGATCGGTGAAATCGTAGCGGTAGACGCTGGGCGGATAGAGAAATGAGGTAAAGCTAAAAAACAGTTCGGTATCCGTCTGTTCGCCCGATATGCCAGCGATCGAGCCGAACGTGGGCAGCGCGATATCGCGGACAAAGCTCCCGTCGGTCTCGTAGATATGCAGCGTGTGATGGGCGTGATGCATAAAGGCCACGACAAACTGCGAGTTGACCATCAGGGCAAAGGCGATCACATCCTCCTGCTCCGGGATCAGTTCGCGCCAGTTCGCTCGCTCCGGCTGGCGAATGTCGATGGCGATGATACGTCCGCGTGGCGCATTTAGATCGGTCTGGAAATAGAAAAGCGGCCCATCGTTGCCGATAAAGCTATAACTGGCATCGGCCTCGTCCAACAGCCGCACAAAGGGGGCGTCACTGGCAACCTCGCGATAATAGACGCGGTTTTTTGGATCGGTGCCATGCCAGACGTGCAGCAGCAAATACTGTTCATCGTCGGTAATAAATGGATCGAAGGCCAGCTCTTTCTGATCGGGCTGCTCATGAATCAGTACATCTTCTTCCTGAGTTGTACCGACTTTGTGCCAGTACACTTTGTTGAAGTTGGTCTGATCTTCCGGCGGCACCGTTCCAGGCTGTGGGAAACGCGCATAGTAGAAGCCGTAGCCTGTATCAGCGTGCCGCCACGCCACACTGGTAAACTTGCACCAGCGGATCACATCAGCATAATCGGTGCCGCTATCCACATCGCGAATACGCAGCTCCTGCCAATCGCTGCCACTGCTGGATGTGCCATAGGCCAGCAAGCGTCCATCCTGACTGAACGCCTGATTGGTCAGCGCCACCGTGCCATCGCTGCTGAGCGTGTTGGGGTCGAGCACCTCTTTGCTCTCGCCGCCAAGCTGCTGCTGCATATAGAGGACGGCCTGATTTTGCAGTCCACTATTCCTGGAGAAATAATAGCGATCCCCCTTTTTCCTGGGGACGCCATATTTAGGATAGTTCATCAGCTCGGTGTAGCGGGCCTGGATGCGCTCCCGACCGGGCAGGGCATCCAGATAGGCACGCGCCTGAGCATTCTCAGCTTCTGACCAGGCCCGCGTCTCTTCAGAGTTAGCATCTTCGAGCCAACGATAAGGATCGGCCACGACGGTGCCATGATAGTTGTCTTGCGTCTCGTCACCCCGAGTTGGTGGAATATTCATCAGGCATCTCCTTCGTTCAAGCATAAAAAGACAAGGCTCTGTGAGTTATAACGAAGCAACGGGCTGGAAAACGGAGGGGCGCGGGTGATGAGTATAAGCAAACAGGGCGCGGCGGCTCCGGCATCCTTATAGAGTTTCTGGCAATTGTTGGAAAGTGCCGAGTGAACGTACAAAGTCAGCAATAATTGCCTGGACCTCTTCGAGACGGCCCTGAAAAAAGTGATCAGCGCCCTGCACAGCGATCATGCGCTTGGGTGCTGGAACCAGATCAAACCACTGCTGAGCCTGGTCATATGAAGCGACCTCATCTGCCGTCCCATGAATAAAGAGCTTGGGTTTGTGGCTCTCCTGTAGCGTATTATCACCAAACATGCGTGCCGGCACCCCGAGACCAATCATTGCCTGCACCCGATCATCGCTGGCTGCAACGTTCAATCCGACATATGCGCCAAAGGAAAAGCCGGCAATGATGGCTGGCACCCCTGGATAGCGGCGACTGAGAAACTCCAACGCATAACGTGCATCATCCATCTCGCCCCGCCCCTCATCATATGTGCCGGTGCTATGGCCCACGCCGCGAAAGTTGAAGCGCAGCGACGGGATATTGAGGGCCTGCAAGATCTGGGCGGCCTTAAACACCACCTTGTTATGCATCGTTCCCCCATACAACGGGTGTGGATGACACACAAGCGCGGTGTACTGTGGCAGGGTCTGCTCGTCTTCCGGCTTTAGAATCCCCTCCAGGTGGCCCTGTGGCGTTGGAATGTTGACATGCAATACCTGATTACTGTTCATCTTACCTCCTATGCTCCTACTACCTGGCATCTCTCTTGCTTACATCTCTCTTGCTGGTATTTCATTTGCGGTATCTCACTTGTTTGAACGTACACCCTGAAGCTTTTCGCTCTTTCTACCAATTGAGAAAATACTACCACACGTTCTGCCCAAGCGAAAGGTGGAGAATCCCCCATGAACCAGGGCGAGATTTTTGCACAAAAGCTGAGAAGCGCCAGAAGTCGCTATCAAGCATGTCTCTTGTCAGGCTTATCCTTTATAGAGTATGATATATGTTAATATCCTTCTCGTTATCAGCTGCTATACTGATGGTGTATACACGCGGCCCGAGAACTATTCCTATCGGATGTGAGCAATCTGGTAAAGGTTGCTGATTCTCCATTTTTCCATAGGAAAAGCCAACCATCCATCAAGATCATTTTGATTCTCTATAATCATCTCGTACATCGTGCATCAAGTGGAAGGATCTCCTATGGAGACATATGGACAACACCACTATCCAGGCAGACTTTTTATCGTTGAGGGTGTCGATGGATCAGGAAAAAGCACGCAAATCGCCCTGCTGCGCCAATGGCTGATCAGTGAGGGCTACACGGTGTTTTTTAGCGAGTGGAACTCGTCGCCGCTGGTCAAAAAAACGACCAGCAAAGGCAAGAAAAAACAGCTCCTCACCCCTACCACCTTCAGCCTTATCCATGCCACCGATTTTGCTGACCGCACCGAACACGACATCATCCCTCCGCTCAAGGCCGGCGCGATTGTCCTGGCGGATCGGTATATCTACACCGCCTTTGCCCGCGACGCCGCCCGTGGCGTAGACCGCCGCTGGGTCCGCGAACTCTATCAGTTTGCTGTTAAGCCAACGATGGCCTTCTACTTCCGCGTCCCCCTTGAAATCTCCCTCAGCCGCATTCTTACCGGACGTACCGAACTCAAATATTACGAGGCCGGTATGGATCTTGGCCTCCATAGCGACCCACGCGAGAGCTTCAAGCTTTTTCAGCAGCGTATCGTCAACGAATATGAATCGATGATTGATGAATTTGGCCTCACCGTCATGGATGCCACCCTGCCTATACCAGAACAACAGCGCCGGATGCGTAAACTGGTGCGCCCATACCTCAAAGGCGTCAGACGCTTGCGCTCCCCGGAGCAGAAGCGCACATGGGTAGATCTGACACGCGAAACGCTCCCCGTTGAACTGGCGAGGAAGGGAGCAATGGAGCAATGAACACAATAGCAGAGCCAGATGGTCGGGGATCGAAGAGCGGAAGCAAAGGTTATCATAACGGTCACAAAACTCATGTATCGCAAGAGAGCAGTATGACGAAACTCAAATTTTATGGGATCGATGCAATAGGATTACGCGCCCGCGAGGAGGTGTTGCCGGGACGCCTGATCGTTATGGAGGGAACCGATGGCGTGGGACGCAGCACGCAGATCCAGTTTTTGCGTCCCTGGCTGGAGAGCGTCGGCTATGCCGTCATCGATACCGAGATGACACGCTCAGAGCTGGCCGGTCCCGGACTCAAACAGGCCAAAGAGGGCCACACGCTCGGCCCCATCACGCTCAACCTCTTCTACGCCACAGACTTCGTGGACCGCTTCGAGCGCGAGATCTTACCGGCCCTGCGTGCTGGCTTTATTGTGCTCACCGACCGCTATATCTACTCGCTGATCGCCCGTTCGCTGGTGCGCGGTGCCGATCCCCACTGGTTGCGCTCAATCTATGGACTGGCTCTGAAACCTGATATCATCTTCTACCTCAAAATCGGCCTGGACGACCTGATCCCCCGCGTCCTGCAAAGTGGCGGCTTCGACTACTGGGAATCTGGCATGGATATGCGCCTGGGGGCCGATCTTTACGAGAGCTTCGTCGAATATCAAACGCGCATGCTCTCCGTTTTCAACGATATGACCGAGGAATATCACTTTCACATCATCGATGCATCCCTCCCCGCCGAACAGATGCTCGAACAGATCAAACATCAGATCATTCCACTACTCCCACATGGGTAATGCCTCTCTATGGTGCGTTGTGCCAATCCGTTGGGTTTTGCGATGTCAAGACGATTAAATCGGGTTATATGACCGCGACAACCGAATGGTTTTGCCACTACGGAAACCCACCACAAACCCCTCTCCCAAATGGTACTCATGTACACTATGTCCCTTGTCGATTAGATGGCTGCGTGCTATACTTCCTCAAGAAGTAAAAATCTTGTTACAAACCCGCTGATATGAACGTATTCTCTATTGTGGTCTCAGATATCATTGATGATGTCGCCCTGAAATACGCGCATATCTGTCTTCGGGCAAAGGAGGTGAGGGACATGGACGCTGGCCCCAGTCATAGTAGGCGTACGTCTTTTTCGTGCCTGCTGTTGGGATTGTTCCGCTCCTCATCGCGTAAGCTGCTCGCTCGCATCATTTCCTGATCTCACACTTCGCCTGCACCTTGCTCGATGAGCGTACATCGCCCCCATAGATGTGATTGATGTCGAGTAAGGACTCTCCCGTTTCGCCAGTAAGTCCTTTCTGCTCTTCGCAGCGTCCCCCTGCGTTTTTACCGCATACCAATGTAATCTCAGTTTCATGCGCTCTGCTTACCATAGCCTGGCTGTGTTTACTTGCGCTGTAACAACTGTTACATGGGTGGACGAGTTTTCCACTTATCCACAGAAATGTGTATAAGTGGTTGTTGGATTGTACTATTCTTCGGGAAGGCGGTGGTTCCATTGATTTTCTTGAGCACTCTGCTCCGTGAGAGCATCCTTGATTTTGACAACCGACGGGTCGGTGCCGTACGCGACATTTGCGTCTCGCTCGATGAGACCTTTCCCGTCATCACTGCGCTGGTCGCTTCCACCTCGCTTAACAGCAATCGTGATCTGATTATCCCCTGGTCCCAGGTCAATAGCATCGAAGAGCCACAGATCACACTCACGGTCCCCCAGGACCAGATTACACCCTACATCCCCGGCTCCGACGAAATCCTGTTGCGACGCGATATCCTCGACAAACAGATCGTCGATACCCAGGGGTTCCGCGTCGTCAAAGTGAACGACTTAAAGCTCGCTCAAATTAAGAAGACGGCCCGGCTCGTGGGCGTGGATATCAGCTTGAGCGGCCTGCTGCGTCGTCTCGGCGTGCAGCCTGCCGTCGAAGCCTTGAGTCGCGTAACGCCCCTGCAACTTTCGGAGCGCACGATTACCTGGAACTATGTCGAGCCGATTCAAATGGTGCGTACAGGCACAACAACGGGACAACTGGCTCTGGCTGGTGCCTCGGTTGGAGCGGCAGGCGTGGTTCCGCAGGTGCAGCTCAATGTGAGCCATACCAAGCTGGCCGATCTGCATCCAGCCGATATCGCCGATATCCTTGAACAGCTCGATCTTGAAGAGGCGGGCGCGATGCTGGAACGCCTGGATATGGAGACGGCAGCCGATACACTGAACGAGGTTGAGTATCCCTTGCAGTCCGAACTGCTTAGCGAGCTTGATCCCGAACGCGCCTCCGATCTGCTGGAGCGACTCGCCCCCGATGATGCCGCCGATATTCTGGCCGATATTCCGCATGAAGAGGCCGAGCGCCTGCTCAATCTGATGCCCACAAACGAGGCTCAACCCATCCGCGATCTCTTGCGCTACGGCGCTCAGACCGCTGGCGGCATCATGACCAGCGAGGTGCTTGCCCTTTCTTTAGAGGCGACGGTCGATGAAGCCCTGGCCCATTTGCGCCAGAACTCCAGCCATTTAGAGATGATCTACTACCTCTACATTGTCGATGAAGAGCAGCATCTGCGCGGCGTCGTCTCGCTGCGTCAGTTGGTGACGGCGGAGCCGGGCGCACGCATGCAAGATCTGATGAATCCCGATGTCATCAAGGTGCAGATCGATACCGATCAGGAAGAGGTCGCACGCGTTATCGCCAAATATGATCTGCTGGCCGTACCAGTAGTGAACACCGAGAATCGTCTGGTTGGTATGGTAACGGTTGATGACGTGATCGATGTGATCCACGAGGAGCAGGCCGAGGATTTCTCCGAAATTGCCGGTGCTGATGTCGAAGCTGCCGAAGAGGAAGAGCATTTCTCACTGACAACTGCTTTCAGACGCTTCTCCTGGCAAATGGTCAATGTCATTGCGGGTTTTGCGCTGGCCCTGGTCCTGTATCGCAGCTTTGCCTCGCTCTTCACCGGGAATCTGACGGCGTTTGTCTCGCTCGTGGGAGCGCATCTCGGACCAGCAACGCATCTGGCACCGACCAGCCTGCTCTGCCTGGCCCCGATGCTCCTGCTCACTAGTGGCAGCGTCTCTTCGCAAACACTGGGCATCGCTGGCTGGAAACTGCGCACGAAACGTGGCCGCGATTTTCTTCAGGGCTTCTTCCGTGAATTATTGTTCGGAACCATCAGCGGTATTCTGACCAGCGTTCTTGTTGGCATTGCCGCCTGGATACTGTTTCAAGCGCCGCTTTTGAGCGTGGTCATTGCCCTCGGCTTTGGCCTGACACTGTTGATAGCCGCCATCTGCGGTATGATCCTGCCCAATCTCTTACAGCGGTTGCATCTACGCGGCAGCCTGATAACCGCTCCATTGCTTGATCCAGTGATTGCAGCTATTAGCCTCTGTGTCTTCCTGGCGATTACGCTGGAACTTGTCGCTGAATTTGCCCTCTAGCACTTTCAAGAGGTAATAAAAAACTAAAATGGACAGTATGCAACGAGGCGTTGCGTAGGTGTTTCCTCCCAATGTGGTGAGTCCTGCGCAACGCTTATTTTTTATCTCGCTCGCCTCCCGATACCAGCCATCTTAATTTTATCAATTGACAAAATTCCTCCCAAAAAGGTATTGACGAAATCTCGCAATTCGTATATACTGGTGGCGTTCCAGTGAGAACGCATTCCTCGATAGCTCAACGGTAGAGCAATCGGCTGTTAACCGATGGGTTCCAAGTTCGAATCTTGGTCGAGGAGCCTCTCAAAAAGACCACCATTGTTCGGTGGTCTTTTTTTATGCCGATAGCAATTCCCGCCAGCATAGTTGCATGCATGGAATGAAGCGGCTATACTGATGCACAGGATACCCGGTTTTCTCTATCGCCAGTGTTTTCATTCTCACCCAACCGGTGAGAACCCTGTATGGGTGGTGTTATGTCCAGAACAGCTCTCAACTATCGGCAACTCTTCGTCAGTCTGTTTGAGGCACTCCCTTTCCCTGCGTTTGTGGTGGATCGCGACCTGCTCATCCACTATATCAATGCGCCCGCACAACAACTCTGTCAGGTATCTGTCTCTATCCGCAAAACAAAGCTTGATGCCGTGCTGCGCGTCCCGGTACTGCTACACCTGCTCCAGGAGTGCATCCGCACCAGCAGCGGCCAGCAGGGGCAGTATGAGAAGGGCGATTCAGATATCACCTGGAATATTGCCGTCGCGCCCCTGCGCCATCAGACCTTCCAGAAGCAAGCGCAGGCCAACAACGAGACAGAGAACTGCCCGCGCTATTTCGCGGTCACCATTGAAGATCTATCTGAGATGCATCGTTTGGAGCGCGTCCAACGCGATTTTCTAGCCAATATCTCACACGAACTGCGCACGCCTCTCACCTCCGTTCGCTTGATGACAGAAACACTGGAGGATGTGATCGAGACTGATCCCGATAAAGCACAGCAATTTATCGAGAAGATCGAGACGGAAATCCACTATCTCTCCGGTCTGGTCGCCGAACTGCTCGAACTCTCACGGATCGAATCTGGCCAGATGCCGATGTCGATTGAGCCAGTCGAGGCAGAGCGGCTGGTACGCGAGGTGATGGCCCGCATGTTGCCTCTGGCCCAGCGCCATCGCGTGCGCATGCTTACTGAGATCGAACAGGGCAAGACGATGGTGGCTGCCGATAGCAAGCTGATCACCCGCGTCCTCTTTAACCTCGTCCATAATGCCATCAAGTTTACCTCAACCGGCGGCATGGTGGTGATTGGGACCGCGCCACAAGCCGATCAGCGTACGCAACGCTTCTATGTGCGTGATACAGGCGTCGGCATCCGCGAGGAAGATCTCCCACGCGTCTTTGAGCGCTTTTTTAAGACGGATCGCGCCCGTTCAAAAGCAAATTTCATGGGTCCGGGCGGCGGTGGCACTGGTCTGGGACTGGCAATTGCCCGTCAAGCGGTGGAAGCCCACGGTGGGCACATCTGGGCCGAGAGCGTACTTGAAGAGGGCAGCACCTTTTCCTTTACCCTCCCCATCGCCGTACAGGCAGCAGTCAAATAGTGATATGTATAGCGAAACCCTTTGCACGTTGCCGTGGATTCAACAAGATGATTTGTGCAGGAGTATGCTGTCATGGAGACAGAGATAGAACGTCGCTTGCAGTGCAGCAACAAAAAACAACTGCTCCTTCTCATTCAGGAGCTAACGGCGCACCATCCAGAACTATCTACCGAGATAGATACCTTGCTGGATCAGCACGCCAACATCGCTGATGAGGATGATAACAAACACAGTAATGATACTGGCAAGCAAGATGAGGATAACTGGGATACGAGCGAGGAACTGGCTACGATGGATTTCGTGCGCACCCCCGAATTTCCGCCGCTTGATCTCGCCCCATATCGTGAGCGCCTTGAAGGATATTTGCTGCGTATCAAGCAAAAAAAGTCGCTGCAACCCATCTGCGACGACCTGTATGCAATCTTAAAAGAAGCTCAGCAACGAGCCGACCGCGAAGATTACTATAACGCGCTCGACCTCTATGCTCTGGTACTGGATGAGCGACTGGCCGAGCGTAGCGCCACCCTGACCTCTATCCTCGACAAGGCCCTCAACGAGATTATGCCCATGCTGCAAGCTGTCTTAATGAACGCCTGTAGCTGTATCATCGTCACATCCTCTTCGTTTCTTACCCCTGTGTTGACGCCCGAAATGCGGAAAGGCTGGCTTGAACGCCTCTTCGCCTTCTGGCTCAAGCGCCTGGATCGCTATCATGTAGAGGAAGATGTCCCGGAGATCCTACTGGAAATGGCCTGGGAGAACGATCTGGACCTGCTCCGCACCATCGTACAGGAAGAACTCCAGCGGCTCCGCCAGAACGGCACATCCAATATCGTCGATTTCACCCGTCAGTATCGCACCCGCGCACTGGAGAAGTTTCTCAAAGAACTTCCCCTGACTTAAATATAGCGCCTCCCTGGTGGTTTGGCGCTACTCATTTTTAACGAAACGTTTCAGAGAAATATGGGTATTTCTGCGTACATGTTGCAACCTGGCGCATTTATATGGTAACATTCTCATCAGGGGGACCTCATCTTTAAAGGTTTAGCTTACGGTATTTTGCTAGATCCTTGCTCCACATAGAAACATATTGATACAAAATGAGTGGAGCAGAAAGGGATCTCCAATCCGAGATCTATATCCGAGATCTATATCCGTAAATATGAGCTATCCCCTGGTTTAGTTCTATGTGAAGCTTGTTCCGTTGACTTCGTTCTTGTGTATATAGATGCAGTAGAGTGTCGGCTGGACAGGTCGCGGGGTGGTAATGAGAGAGAGGACACACGTATGAGTAAACTGGTCATGGTCATTGACGATTCGGCCACCGTGCGCAAAATTGTGGAAACCTGCTTGAGACGAGAGGGTTTCGAGGTAAAAAGTTTCCCGGACGGCGTTGAAGCGATGCGCTGGCTCACCGAGCCAAATTCCCGCGTGCCGAATCTCGTCTTGCTCGATATCGGGCTGCCCAAAATGGATGGGTATGAAGTGGCGCGTCGCCTCAAAACAAAGCCCCAATTTTCCAACACGGTGATAATTATGCTCTCCCGACGTGATGGCGTCATCGATAAGCTCAAAGGTCGTTTAGCCGGGGCCAAAGACTATATCACCAAGCCCTTTAAGTCACAGGAAATTGTCTCGATTATTCAATCGTACCTGGGTGTTCCGGTCTCTCAATAACCGGCGATATGGTGAAGCATGAACTCGCGCTCCCTTACCTCTGAGCCAGCCAACAACGCTTATGCCCAGTTTCTTGAACGATTAAGCAATGAGGAATTCTGGCAACTGGCAACCGATGCTGCCCATATGCCCCCTATGGCTCAAGCCAACCCGGATGATTACCTGGAATGTGTGCTTGAGCATGGTCGCTGCCTCCTGCCCCTGATTGCGCTGCGCGAAATCGCTTCCCCTCCCTACTACTTTTCACGTTTCCCCACCTCTCCCCCCTGGATGGTTGGTATTGGAGCCTGGCGTGGTGAAACAATTGCGGTTGTTGATCTCGATGCCTATCTCTTTCAACATGCCACTCGCTCGCCCCGTACTATCAAAGAGGGTATTCTGGCAATTGCCCAACTCGATGACCTTACGTTGGGTTTGCTAGTAACCGATGTGGGATTGGTCACGACACTGGATGTTGAACAGGTGGTGCCATTTGAGCAAGTACCCACCTGGTATACCCATTTGCAATCCGAGGCCGTCATCGGTGTAAAATGTGATGGTGGCGGTAATGGGCAACCCGTCAGCGAAGCCCTGCTGCTCGATATTCCTGTGCTTGTACACGATATCGTCCAGCATTTGAAGAATGATCGCCTCTTATGAGCAATATAAACCTGATGGTATGAAGAACGAATTAAACGATTTTGATGAAGGTGAGCTTTCTAGCGAAGATCTAGATGTACTCCGTGCCTTCGATGCAATGGATAACTGGAATTCGGTGCCGACTGGCCCTCTGAACGAGGCTACGCTCACGCAAGCACCTGCGACCGCCTCCTCGTCATCTCAAAGCGAAGAGGATGCGCTGGCCGAGGATGTCTTGCTGCTCTTCATCTCTGAGGCAGAAGAGGATATCTCGCACATGCGCCGTGCTTTGGCCCTCTTAGAGCAAGACGATCAGATTCAGCCATCACGCTTTGTACCGATTAAACGCGCGGCCCATAAGATCCGTGGCACTGCTGGTGCCGTTGAGTGCCTGTCGATGTCCACCACTGCCCACTATGCCGAACTGATCGTCGAGAAGATGACCGCTGGCACGATCTTTCCCGTTATCGGCGTCAACGCCCTGGTCTACATCGTCAAGGCGCTCGAAGCAACGCTGGAACATATTATCAAGCAAGGGAAAGAGCCGCACGAACCATTAGCCGAACTGGAGACCGCTCTGCGCGATCTAGGCATCGATCTACGCGAAGAAGGGGAAGAGGTTGAGCTGGCGGATCAAGAGACTGAAGCCATCAAACTCGAAGAGCTGACCGAGGATGGGCAAACAACAATGCCGCTGCCTCTCACCTTTGTTCAGGACAGTGCGGCCTTCTCCGTCCCTCTGTTACGCATCGATGCGCGGCGTGTTGACCAGCTCACGCTCCACGCAGAAGCGCTGGCAGAGCAACAAACCGCACTGGAAAATGCTCAGCAGAATGTGGAGCTGGCATTGCAGGAGTTGCATGCGGCACAGGCACGCCTTCAACAGATGGAACCGGCCCTCTCTTCAATGCTGCTGGAATCGGGACCTTTGCACATGGCTCCTGAGCCTCCAACCTCGTCGCTAACCGCACGCATCTTGCATGAGGCGGCCCGGCGCAACCGCACAAAGCAGGCGCACGAGATCAGGTCTCACACTCGCCACACTAAACCCGCCGGCTCAGCGACCTGGGACGAATTGGATATGGAGCGCTACAATGAGCGGGACCTTTTGATGCGTTCGCTGCGTGAGGCCATCGCCGATATGAACCTCGCCTCGTCGAAAGTGCGAACCGCCTCCGATCATCTCAACCGCATCCTGCGCGAAAACGTGGCGCAGGTCTCCTCCGTGCGCAACGACATCCTGCTACTGCGCCTGACGCCAATTAGTACGCTGGTGCCACGCTTGCGCCAGGAAATGACGATGAGCGC
>JAICIM010000630.1 GCA_025928885.1 Ktedonobacteraceae bacterium
GCAGCGGCCCGCTTATCAGAACTCAAGGCTGCACTGAAGGTGTAGCAACCAGCTCCCCACGACTCGCAAACTCATCGGCGTGTTGCAACCGTTTGCGGATCGATGGGTGCGAGTGAAAGAGCAGCTCAACAAGCGGCGATGGCTCGATCTCAGCCAGATTCTGGTTGGCAAGACGAGTCA
The DNA here is from genome assembly GCA_025928885.1 of Ktedonobacteraceae bacterium. Lineage (GTDB taxonomy): Bacteria > Chloroflexota > Ktedonobacteria > Ktedonobacterales > Ktedonobacteraceae > JAICIM01. The sequence continues at coordinate 181 of JAICIM010000630.1, forward strand.
TCGCACTTTTAAAAGCCACCACTTTATGCGTGGATTGCAGCGCATACTCGTCAGCCTGATATTCCACCCGCCGACTATATGAGTTGCTGATCGGCATCACTATCAACCCGAACAGGCCCATCAACAGGAAAAGGAAGGGCAGCGTGGCGGGATCGGTCAGCGAGACGTAGAGATGCAGGCTCTCCACAATCCAGTGCAGGATCAGATTTGCCACAAACAGCCCCACCAGCATCAAGATCGACTGGCTGATCAGCAGTTTCCAGATGTCGTGATGCACGTGATGGCCCAGCTCGTGAGCCAGCACCACCTCGATCTCATCGACGGTGTAGCGGTCCGTCATCGTATCGCCCAGCACAATGCGCCGCGTATTGCCCAGGCCCATCAGAGCGGCATTGGCGGCGGTAGTTTTATTGCTCAGATGCATAGTAAAAACGCCGCGCACTTTTGTATTGGCACGAGCAACCAGGGCCATCAAGCGCTCGGTCAGCTCTCCCTCTGGCAAGGGCGTAAACTTATAGAACAGCGGGAAGATGAGGACCGGGGCCAGATTTGCCATAATGACGGAGAAGAAGAGCAAAACGATCGCAACCCATAACCACCACCACTGCGGCTGATAGGCCAGTAACGCATAGATGAGCATAATCACGACGCCTTCAAAGACCAGCCCCAGGACGAAGCCCTTGAGCAGATCCACGCTCCAGCCCTTCAGCGTCATGGTCGAAAGCCCGTAGCGGCGCGACAACGTAAAGCCATAGTAACCCAATGGCAACGTGAGCAACTGATAGCCGATCATCAGGATCAAGAATGCGATCAGAATTTGCAGCGGATACCAGCCAGGATGCGGCTGCCAGCCCAGCGCGGGTATGCTCCCGGTGGCGCTTTCCAGCAGGTTGCGCAACCATCTGTCCAGCCCGGCACCCAGGATAATGATGATACCAGCAGCGGCGATCGCCATATCGATATACGAAATGCGCCGCCGTTTACGTGCATACTCACGAGCCTGCTGCTGGCGGGCCACGTCGATTTCGATGCCGTCAATTTCCATAGAAGAGACACTCCTGAGTTATAAAACCTGTTTTTCTCCCGAAAAATGGGTGAATGAAGTGGATGTACTCTCTATGCTACATCCACTTGCAGGGAAAATACAAGATGTTAGCGTGTACTTTCAACAGGTGTTTTTAACATGCGCCAACACCATGCTCTTACAATAGATATTACGGCATCAGAAGCATATAGCTAGAATTTACGCAGATTTTCCAGAGAGCGGCGTGCGCTTTCCAGCGATGGGATGGTTGGCGCATCGTTCTCTACCAGGAACCATTGCGCTCCTGCCGCCTGAGCCGCTTGAATGATGCCCGCGATATTCAACGTGCCATCCCCCACCTCAGTAAAGGTGCGTTCTGGCGTCATATCTTTCAAATGCACCAGGGACACGCGTCCAGTGTGCCTGCCCAGATAGGCGATGGGATCAACTCCCGCGTAGGCCGCCCAGTAGCTATCCAGTTCAAGCTTGAGATTAGCGGGATCGGTGTTCTCCAGCATGATATCCAGCGCATATTTGCCATTTTCCTGGGCAAACTCGCTGGCATGGTTATGGAATGCAAAGGTTAGCCCGCGCTCCCTGACGCGGCGACCAAACGTGTTCAACAGCTCGGTCAGCGTATGCAGGCGCTCTCCGCTGAGCAGATCCGGCTGTACATGTGGCACAATGAGGTTAGGACAACCAATCGCCAGACAGTACTCAATCTCTTGCTCCAGATCGCTCTCCATTGCCGCAAGACTTACATGTGTACCAAAGGCTTGCAACCCGGTCTCTTTCAGCAGATCAGCCAGTTCATCGGCCTCAAAACCACCATAACCCGCGAACTCCACACCATCATAGCCCATTTCGGCTACCCGACGCACAGTGCCTTTAAAATCTTGCGCGGTCTGATCTCGTACCGTGTACAACTGTAGTCCAACTAGCAGGTTGCTCATAAAATCCCCTTACTCATACATGCAAATATATGTGTATACTGAAACATCACGGTTCATGCGACGGCCCCACAGGTCATTTTCGCCCACGTGAGAAAGCAGCGCCGCCTCCAAAGTGATGCTTCAGTATACCCCCATCTGAAAGCGGATACCAAATTTTTCCTGCCATAAACATAGTCCGCTTCCTTCTGTGGGCTGTCTCTTTGGCTGGATTGCGATTTGTAAGAAGGAATAAAGGGAGGAAATTCACATTTTTAAAAGATAGAGCTACTTCTAAAACTTGTCTTTCTTTTAATCCTATGGTATAGTTATTTTTAGTGAGCTAAAATTTTTGTTTTTATCCTCAGAAATCAAACATGGGGTATTTTTTTATATCACAAAAGAACAGGAGAGCATTTACTGATGGCTGATCGACCGGTGGATGTAGTATCGACATTGAGCGATAAGAACTGGAACATTCAAGCTACCTCTCCCTCCCTTCCTGAAGCATATGGCACTGTCGCTGTCCCACGTAACAAAGGCTTTTTCCGCACCCTGCTGGCATTTGTCGGGCCGGGACTCATGGTCGCGGTTGGTTATATGGACCCTGGCAACTGGGCGACCGATCTGGCCGGGGGCGCACAATTTGGCTATCTCCTGATCTCGGTGATCCTGATCTCGAATTGTCTGGCAATGTTATTGCAACATCTGGCCCTCAAGCTGGGCATTGCCACCGGACGCGATCTGGCTCAGGCATGCCGCGATTATTATTCGCGCCCGGTCGCGTTTGTGCTGTGGATTCTCTGCGAAATCGCGATTGTGGCCTGCGATCTGGCCGAGGTGATCGGTTCGGCCATCGCGCTCAATTTGCTTTTTGGCATCCCAATCATCATTGGTGTTCTCATCACGGCTCTAGATGTGTTTATCATTCTGCTGTTGCAGCATAAGGGGTTCCGTGTGATCGAGGCGATTGTCGGCGCACTCATCCTCACTATTAGCCTGTGTTTCGCCTACGAACTGATCGTTTCGCGCCCCGACATGGCCGCCATCCTGGGTGGACTCGTGCCTCAACCCGCCGTCGTCGCCAATCCCAATGCGTTGTACATCGCTATCGGTATTCTTGGCGCAACCGTGATGCCACACAATCTCTACCTGCACTCCAGCATCGTACAGACCCGCTCGTTTGAGCGCAACGATACAGGCAAAGCGAAAGCCATTAAATTTGCAACTATCGATTCAACGGTTTCGTTGATGCTGGCCTTTTTTGTCAATGCCGCCATCCTGATCGTTGCTGCCGCCACATTTTATGGTACACAGCATGCGGATGTTGCCGATATTGGCGATGCCTACAAGCTGCTCTCGCCTGTCCTGGGGGCCTCACTTGCCAGCACGATCTTCGCCATAGCACTGCTCGCTTCCGGCCAGAACTCGACGCTGACCGGCACGCTGGCCGGACAGATCGTGATGGAAGGCTTCTTCAATATTCGCCTGAAGCCCTGGATCAGTCGCCTGGCAACCCGCCTGCTCGCCATCATCCCGGCAGTGATCGTCGCATTTCTCTATGGCGAACGCGGCACCGGCGAACTGCTGGTGTTGAGCCAGGTTGTTCTCTCCTTCCAGCTCAGCTTCGCCGTGATCCCACTGGTGCAATTCACCAGCGATAAGGTCAAGATGGGCCGTTTCGCCAATCCGCTCTGGCTCAAACTGCTCTCCTGGGCCGTCGCCATTATGATCGCGGGACTCAACGCATACCTGCTCGTTCAGAGCATTCCTCTGCTCTTTGGAGCGCATTAAGAGATAAGATGGTGTGTCGTAGCCGCGGGGGGGGGTGGGGCGGGGGGGGGGAGGGGGGGGGGGGGGGGGCCCGAACCAGCACGCCCCCCGCGAGGCCCCCCGGGGCGGCGGGGGCGCGGCGGCCGGGCGCCGCGGCACCGACGCGCC
>JAICIM010000140.1 GCA_025928885.1 Ktedonobacteraceae bacterium
ATGGGGAGAAGCGCTTTATGGCGTCGGTGGAAGCACAGGGAGGGCGAAACCCCAGTTGAGGAGCGTTATCGCATCTTTGTTGCGTTGGGTATCGCTCGGGCTGTTGAGAATGATGCCGAGCAAGGTATGACCGTTGCGTGTGGCTGCAAAGACCAGACAGTAGCCAGCTGCAAATGTATGCCCGGTCTTTACCCCGTCTGTGCCTGTATATGTTGTCAGCAAAAGATTGGTATTGGACCAGTGATAGAGATGATTGTGGTTAGTTGCTGGTACGGTATAGGTCGGCGTTTTCACGATCTGCTCGAAGAGTGGCACAGTCATGGCGTAACGCGCGAGGCGTGCAAGATCGGCTGCGCTTGTGTAGTGTGGACCATCGCCATCCAGGGTCAGGCCGTCTGGGTTGCTGTAATGGGTCTGAAAGAGGTGCAGGCGATAGGCAAATAGGTTCATGCGCGTCACAAAGTTGGGAATGGAGCCACCACCCAGTACGCGAGCGATAGTCGTGGCTGCGTCGTCCCCTGACGGCAACATCAGCGCATACAGCAGATTTTTTAACGAGAGTTTATCATTGACTCTCAGTGACGCGTTGCTGCCGTCATTAAGCAGGGCATGATCGATGTCGCTTTGCTGAATGGTCATCGTTTGATCGAGATCGGCAGTCTGAATGGCAATGAGCGCGGTCATAATCTTCGTTGTGCTCGCCATTGCCAGCGTCTTTTCTCCATTGGTATCGATTAATACATTGCCCGTATCCATATCCATGAGATAGACGGCGGTGGCCTGTATCTTTGGCGGCGTACCCTGGACGGTGAGAACCGGTTTCGGGGTTGGCACTGGTGTTGGTGTATATGGAATGGGCGTGGGAGTGGTTGATAGAATGCCGGCTGAACCAAGCAGGCGATTCCCAAAGGGGGTGAGAGCAAGTATGAGTGTTGTACTGGCGATGCAGATTGCCAGCAACAATAAAATAACTGCAAAGATGCGGCGTCTCATCGAAGCTTATACCTGATCTTACTATTTTTTTCTGGCAATTATATGTAAAAGCGGAAAAGAGTTTATAGCAATATATACGTCTGAGGAGGAGCGCTTTTGCGCCCCTGCTCAGAAAAGATTGTTTGGATGCTTAGAGGTTGGCGGGCCAGCGGGTGTGATAATCGGTCACACGCTCGAAGGCATCGGCAATGCGCAGAATCGTGCTTTCGGCAAAGGCATTGCCCAGCAGTTGCATGCCGACGGGTAAGCCCTCGCTGAAACCACCAGGAATCGAGATACCACAGATGCCAGCCAGGTTCGCCGGAATGGTGAATACGTCGTTGAGATACATCTGATAGGGATCAGAGATCTCGCCAATTTTAAAGGCCACCGTTGGCGAAGCCGGACTGACCAGCGCATCGACCTGTTCAAATGCCTGCTCGAAATCGCGGGTAATCAGAGAGCGCACCTTCTCAGCCTGCTTGTAGTACGCATCGTAGTAGCCAGCCGAGAGGGCATAAGTGCCAAGCATAATGCGACGCTTGACCTCAGCACCGAAGCCATACTGGCGCGTCTTCTCCATCGCTTCCCACATATTGTCGGTATCGCGATAGGAGTAGCCATATTTAACGCCATCGTAACGAGCGAGATTGGCGCTGGCCTCTGCCGGAGCGATGATGTAGTAAGCGGCGACGCCATATTTGGTATGTGGCAGGGAGACATCGACGATCTCGGCTCCCATCTCACGCAGGCGCTCGATGCTCTTGCGTACCGCGTCCACTACGCCGGGCTGTGTACCTTCGACCCAGTATTCTTGCGGCACACCAATGCGCATGCCCTTGATATCGCCACTGAGGGAGGCGCTGTAATCAGGGGCAGATTGTAGCGAGCTGGTGGCGTCGCGGGCATCCTGGCCAGCGATGGCTTGCAGGAGCAGGGCTGCATCGCGTGCATCGCGTGCAAATGGGCCGATTTGATCGAGCGAAGAGGCGAAGGCGATCAGACCGAAGCGCGAAACGCGGCCATAGGTAGGCTTCAAGCCCAGCACATTACACAGAGAGCCGGGTTGGCGGATGGAGCCGCCCGTATCGCTGCCATAAGAACCCATCGCCATGCCTGCAGCGACCGCCGCTGCCGAACCGCCGCTGCTCCCGCCGGGCGCACGCTCCAGATCCCAGGGATTGCGTGTGGGGAAGAACGCGGAATGTTCGGTGGATGATCCCATCGCGAACTCGTCCATGTTGGTCTTGCCCACCATGACGATGCCAGCGGCGTTGAGGCGCTCCATGACGGCAGCATCATACGGTGGCTTAAAGTTTTCCAGCATGCGCGAGCCGCAGGTGGTGGTAATGTCTTTGGTGCAGATGACATCTTTAATCGCAATCGGGATACCTGTAAGCGGTGACAGGTTCTCGCCGCTGGCAATGCGTCGATCCGCCTCTTTTGCCTGTTGTAGGGCCAGCTCGTCGGTAACCAGCGTGAAGGCTTTCACCTCTGGCTCTACCTTGCGGATGCGATCGAGGTGGGCCTGCGTTAGCTCGACCGAAGAGATTTTGCGTTGCCGGAGGAGTTCTCCCGCCTCGTGAATCGTCAGTTGATAGAGTTCTGTCATGTATGTTTATTCCCCCTCCAGCACTGCATTGACCTTCAGACAATTATCTTCCTGATCTGGAGCGTTTGCCAGCAGGACCTCGGGCGGATATGAAGGTTGTGGAATATCCTCGCGCATCACATTGGTACGGCGAGAGGCGTGGGCCGTAGGTGAGACGCCGCTCACGTCGGCCTCTTGCAGAATTTGAATATGTTCTAGAATTGCGGAAAGCTGGCTGCCAAAAGTCTCGATATCTTCCTCGCTCAGGCCGAGTTTGGCGAGTCTGGCAACGTTCAGCACTGTCTCGCGATCAATCATAGCAATCCTCTTTTTATAACTACCAGCGAACGTGAAAGCCGCTCACATGCTCTGAGGGTTCTCTCCAGGTCACCTGTACATCGCTGACATAGGCCGCCGGCGGTCCCTGTCGTAGGAGCGAGAGGAGATGTTCGAGGGCTGGTCGAGATCCTTGTGCGAGTACTTCTACATCGCCATTGCTCTCGTTGCGTGCGTAGCCGCGCAGTCCCAGGCTGGCCGCTTTCTCAACCACAAAATAGCGAAAGCCTACTCCCTGCACCCGTCCGCGTACCACTGCATACAGTTCTTCCGTAGGTGAGTTCTTGCTCTGGCTCATGCCCATCATAATAGCATAATCTTCGCTTTGAGCATAGCCCCGATTATGGCTGGAGAGAGCAGATCTGAACGTAGCAGGCAGCAAGAGACGGTGGAGAACAAAGAACGGTTGGCGTGAGTATAGAACAAAAATGCACGTATTTATAGTGTAGGTAAATAGCCTGCGGTGAAGTAGCATGTTGGTACCATGCACTTCTAAGTTTCTGCTGCTCCTTTGCCTTTACAGGTGGGTGCGCTTGTGCAGATGTGGTAATATAGGAGATACTTATTACTGGACCAACCTTTTAAACTCATAGATGCACTGACCTCAATTATACCTCGTTGGGGAGAAAAGTATGCAGTCAGTACAGGATTTAGCCACCGCCGTACAGCGGGTCGTTGCCAATGTTGAACGTGTTATCGTCGGAAAAGCAGAACCCGTTGCTTTTAGTTTGATTGCTGTGATCTGTCACGGTCACGTATTGATTGAAGACGTGCCGGGCGTGGGCAAGACGGTGCTGACCAAAGCCATTGCACGCTCTATCGGTTGTACGTTTAAGCGCATCCAGTTTACACCCGACCTGTTGCCAAGCGATGTCACAGGCGTTTCCATCTACAATCAGAAAAGCGGGAACTTTGAATATCGGCCCGGACCGATAATGGCGCAGATTGTTCTGGCTGATGAAGTCAATCGCGCCACACCTAAGACGCAATCCGCGCTGTTGGAAGCGATGGAAGAGGCCCAGGTAACCGTTGATGGCGTCACCTATCGGCTGCCCGAGCCGTTTATGGTCATGGCAACGCAGAACCCGATTGAATATGAAGGGACATTTCCGCTGCCCGAAGCCCAGCTCGACCGTTTTATGATGAATATTAAGCTGGGGTATCCAAAAGCCGCCGATGAAGTCAATATTCTTGATAGCCATCAGCATCATCATCCGCTGGAAGACCTGGCCCAGATTATGACGGCTGAAGAACTGGTGCTGATCCAGCGTCAGGTTCGCTCTATACATGTTGATCCATCGATTAGAGAGTATATTGTTGCGATTGCCAATGCCACCCGTTCGCACCAGAATATCTATCTGGGGGCCAGTCCGCGTGGATCTCTGGCGCTGTTTCGTGCATCTCAGGCCCTGGCAGCGATGCGAGGGCGCAGCTATGTGATCCCCGACGATATCAAATTGTTGGTCAAGCCAACCCTGGCCCATCGCATTATCGTGACCCCGGCGGCCCGGGTGCGCTCAATTACCTCCACCACTATTTTAGAGGAGCTGTTACAAACCATCCCTGTGCCGAATGCCTGGGTTGGTGGCGGAAAGGGGCGCTAGGCTTATGCGTCCCTGGCAGGCAATATTGCTGATCGTCGCCCTGGCTTTTTTTGCAGTGAGCAGCGGCTGGAAGGTACTCTACGTGCTGACCTACGTGCTGCTGACCCTCTTTGTGCTGTCTTGGCTATGGGCGCGTTACAGCCTCCGTCAACTGGTCTTTCGCCGGACAACTGCCAGCGGACGCGTGCAGGTTGGCGAGATGTTCGATGAACGATTGATGCTTGATAATCTGAGTGTGATGCCCAAACTGTGGGTACAGATCACTGATGCCTCGACGCTGCCGGGACATCGCGCCGGTTATGTGGCAAGCATGGGGGGGCGCAAGCGTGCTATGTGGCGAGCAAGAACGACGTGCCGCCAACGTGGTCGCTTTCAGCTTGGCCCTGTCTCCGCCACCAGCGGCGATCCCTTTGGTCTTTTCCGTCGTCGCATCTCCCTTTCTTCGGCGCAAGAGCTGTTGGTGTTGCCTCATGTGCTGCCAATTACCAGTTTCGCGCTATTCTCCGGTGGCCTGCCAGGACGCGGGAGAAGCTCGCGCCGTGCCTTGCAAACAACGACGAATGCGACTACAATTCGTGAATATGCCACCGGCGATTCGCTCAGTCGGATTCACTGGCGTTCCAGCGCACGTTATAATAAGCTGATGGTTAAGGAATTTGACCTCGATCCGGCAGTTGATGTCTGGATTTTTCTCGATCTGCATGAAATGGTGCAGGCGGGCGAGGGAGAACATTCTACTGAAGAATACGGGGTAACGATTGCCGCAACGATCGCTGTCTACCTGTTGCGACAGGATCTTTCGGTTGGGATGATCGTGAACGGCCAGCATCGTGAGTTTCTTTCGTTGGATCGCGGTGATCGACAGATAGAGCGCGTGCTGGAAGTATTGGCTGTGGTGACGGCTGGGAACGGGCCTGAGTTGAAGGAAGCGCTGGCCCTCGATGCGTTTCATCTTGGACGCAACACGGCAGCTGTGATCATCACTCCGTCCAGTTCACGCGATTGGCATGAGGGCGCACGTCATTTACAGCGCCGTGGGGTGCAGGTTGCCGTCATTGGTTTGGATGCTGCCTCTTTTGTACAGCAACCTTCTGACGAAGATACATTAGCACTACTTGAAGGTGCAGGTATTCCTGTATTGCGTATGAAGTGTAGAGAGCCTCTCGCTCAAATTTTGGAGAGTGGTCCTGATGCACGCTATGCACAACGGAGGTAAGGGCGATGCGCGATGCTGCGGTTGAACGCCTGGTAAAGATTATCTCCGAGAAAAATGACGATAGCTCTGGTGGTAAAGGCACGCGTTCCCGCAGACCATTAGAGGTCCATATCGGGCTGGCTGAAGGCTGGTTTTCGCTGTTCCTGGTAGCAACGGTCGTCTATAGCACCATCTGGTGTGTACAGTCAGCAGGTTGGGTCGAACACCTGAATATTCTTACCCTGACAACCCTGTTGGGCCTCGTTGCGGGCGTACTGGCCGCGAAACAGCAACACTTTTCTCGTCTGTTGATCCACTGTCTCGCCATTGTTTTTGGGCTATTGCTTGCGTTCTGGCAAACAGCCGGAGCGTTTTACGATGGCAATACTGCTGAGTTCGTACACGGTTTGCAGCGCTGGTTTGTGACGATTACACATAACGGCGCGACGGATGATAATTCCATCTTCCTCTTCTTTATTGTGGCGCTGGGGTTTATCCTGGCCTATACAAGCACCTGGTTGGTCTATCGTACCCGTAGCCCCTGGCTGATGATTGTGGCAAATGCTGTTGTGCTTTTGATCAATTTAAGCAATGTTGATGCGGGCTATACAGTGTTCCTGGTCGTCTTCCTGGTTGCCGCACTGCTCCTCGTGTTACGCTTCAACCTCTACGAATCGGTGAAGCGCTGGCAGCGGCAGGGGCTACGTTATGCAGATGATATTGGTTGGGATGTGATGCAGGCTGGTGCGCTCCTCTCGATTGGCATTTTGATCTTCTCCTGGTTGTTGCCTGCGGGATACTTAGATCCCACCGCTTCCCAGGTCTGGACGATGAATGCAAATCCCTGGGTCCAATTTCAGAACACGTGGAACCGCGCATTTGCTGTCGATGGCGGGGCTATCCCTCCCAATCGCGGCAATTTTCGCGATACGCTGGTCCTGGGCGGCAATCCTAACCTCAACAATGAGATTGTGTTTAACGTCAAAAGTGATGATACCTCGCAATACTTGCAGTCTATCAGCTATGACACCTATACCTCTGAGCGTGGCTGGATGGTCAGCCCATATGCGGTGCTTAAAGTTGATGCGAACCAGCAATATTCGTCCGGTGCGCAGTTGACACATCTGATCACTCAGAAGATCACAGTTGTCAATCCGCCCGGGGAGCAGTATGCCTATCTCTTTGGTGCGCCTCAAATCGTTTCGACCAGTCTCAAGCCGAATCTCTGGCAGAGCGAGGCGACGGGCGAGGTGACGGCGTGGTTGGGACAGAACAGCTATCTGGCGAATGGCACAACCTATACGGTAGCCTCTAGCGTTTCGTCTGCGGATGAGAAAGCGCTGGGTGCTATACCGATGCCTGCCGATGCGCCGAAGACGCTGCCACCGATCTATGGCAACTATGATGAACCGGCACCGGTAACCTACTTTAACCCTGCCGTGGTTCACGTTTATACGCAGTTGCCGAATCAACTCGATCCTCGCATCTCGGCTCTGGCAAAAAAGATTACTGCCAACTCGCCGACGATGTACGATAAAGCGTTTGCGCTGGAGAAGTACTTGCGTGAGAACTATGCCTATGATGTGCGCGTGCAACGTCCGCAAAAAGAGGATGGAGTTGCCTGGTTTTTGTTCGATAACCCCAACAAAAGCGGGTACTGCAACTACTTTGCCTCCGCAATGGCGGTCATGGCTCGCTCATTAGGGATACCAGCTCGCGTGGTGGCTGGCTATACCAACGGGACGCTCGATGCCAAAAGCAACCAGCACGTCGTTCGCGGCAAAGATGCTCATGCCTGGACGCAGATCTACTTTGGTGGCTATGGCTGGATCAATTTTGAGCCGTCGCGCAGCTTTGCAACCTTTACACGCCCCCTTCCGACGACTTCTGGCACAGACGCAACTGGCGCTATTGGGAGCGCTGCGGGTGGCCTGGGCGATGCCGGGCTAAAAGGGAAGAGGCCGCTTGAGCTTGATAACGGCGATGGCGGAAGCGATGGCAGCACGGCGGATATGCAGGGTGCGGAGCTGGTACGCCAGCGTGTGGGGACGGCTCTTGGCGGGCTGATTCTGTTGCTGCTGTTTGGCAGTATCATCTTCGGCATCTGGTGGCAACGCCTGTTCCGTCGGTATAGCCTGGCGGCACAGCTCTATGGGCGCGTGTGTGTCCTGGCAAACTGGGCGGGAATTAAGCTGCGGCCCTCGCAAACGCCATACGAGTACATGCAAGATCTGGCGACGGTAACGCCGAAGGATTCGGAGCTGATTGAGCGCCTCGGGGATATTTATGTCCGCGAGCGCTGGGCCGATCCTGAAAGCGAGGAGCATCCGCGCCGTAAGGGAGAACTCTCTGAGTTGCCTGGCATGTGGAGTCGCTTGCAGCCTCGTCTCTTCTTCTATGTGCTACGGCATCCTCATTTCTTGCGTTCTATACCTCTCCGCGTGGGAAACTTCTTTTCTGCCTGGAGGGCGCATCATCGCCGGGAACGTTTCCCCGATGATGAGGATTTCTAGCCTGTTTGCTTGACCAGAATGATGTGTTTTCGTACACTATAGATAGCGCAGTCTGTGGGAACCACAGACTGCAATGCTATTGTTGTGTTTATTTTATAAATTGGTGTACTTGCTTGCTTATCTGTACACACATTTATATACATTCAGGAGAATCAGACTATGCTTAAAAATGAGGCTGTGGAGGACGATCAATCACTTGTAGCGCTCTCGACCGGCCAGAGGCGCGGGATCGAGATTGCAAACGCCCTTCCTGTTCGCTTGCAAACACTGGATATCGCTCGCCATGTCGCAATTGCTCCCGATGGGAAGCGCTATGTTGTGGCGACATTTGATGATATTCGTATGGATCGCGATTACATCACGGCGGTTTACCCGCAGCAAAATGGCTATCTTACCCTTTTGCGTCTCGTCATCTATGAATTCAGTAGTGAGACACTAGAAGAGGCAGCACAAAAACATATTGATTGTGTCCAGGCCATTCAACGGGGCAAGCTACAGGCATTTGCACAATCTCAGCAAGGTTGAGCAAATTTTTTTTGCGAAAAAATCTCGGATAGTGCGGCCTTGACAGATCGCTAAAGTATCCGTATACTTGAAACTAACGGGGATTGCATGGAGCAATCCCCTCAAATTAGCCCTGAAATTAAAGGGTATTTCACTAGTAACCAGAATGAAATCTTAACTAGTAACCAAACTCTCATGAAAGGAGATGGCGAGCATGGCAAAGAATACTCTGCATGTTAGCGTGTTCCATCAGCCCGATATGCTGTGTGTTGCTCATGGCTATGCTATGCCCGTTGACTCTCGGCATATCCGTCTGCGTCTCATCGCAGGCTTCACGCATATGGCCCAGAGGATCGGTGCGCCCATTTCCTGGGGAGGTCCACCTGTTTTAGCAAGAAGAAACAGGTGATCGAGAAGAAATAAACTTCCTCAACCGTGAGCGCTGGGCATCCGCAAGAATCCAGACTCACGGTTTTTTGTTGTTATTTTTCAAGTTGTTTTGCTGGCAGATTCGTAGTGCTATTGCCCTGATGTACAGGTATCAGACTGTGCATATGCAGGATGCGTTGCCCGAAAAAGTGTTTTATGCTGGCAGGGAAAGGTGTGAATGAAGTAGTGTTTCGCTTACCTGGAAGGAGAGAGAAGTTGGCTGTCCGCGATGATCTTATGGTTCAGACTCAATTGTCTGAAAATGTCTTTATTGATCCAACAAAAGATGCTGTGGTGATTGATGGCGTCTCAAAAGTGTTTAAGAAGCCGCGCCCATTGTTCCGTGGCTTGTTCAATAAAAAAGCAGTAGATGAGAAGAAAAGGGAAGTGCGTGCCGTTGATGATGTGAGCCTGACGATCAAACGGCGCGAGATTGTTGGTATTCTGGGCGCGAATGGCTCCGGGAAATCAACGCTCATTCGCATGCTGTCAACCCTGCTCATCCCTGATACCGGCTCAATTAGCATCTTTGGCTACGATGTGGTTAAGGATGAGCGCATGGTCCAGCGCCTGATCAATCGCGTTAGCGTGGAGGCGTCGTTCTTCAAGAAGTTGTCGCCGATGGAGAACCTGTTGTATGCAGCCCGACTATACAACATGTCCGGCGCAGAGGCTCACAGCAAAATTATGGCTATTCTGACCCGTCTGGGCATTAAGCGGGATCGCATCCATGCTCCATTGGAGAATATGTCGCGCGGTATGCAGCAAAAGGTCGCGATTGCCCGAGCGTTTCTGACCGCGCCGATTGTGCTGCTACTTGACGAGCCGACGACTGGACTGGACCCGCGCTCGAAGATCGATGTACAGAACTTTGTCGAAGAACTGCGCCAACAGCACAATGCCACTATCCTGATTACCACCCACGATATGGATGAGGCCGACGCGCTGTGTGATCGCGTGGCAATCATCGATCAGGGGCGCATGATGGCGCTGGGTGAAACTGGAGAGCTGAAACGCGCTGTCGCGACGCTGATGGGGCGCGAAAATCCGGTAACAATGAACGAAGTGTTTATGCACTATACGGCCTCGCAACTCATTACCGAAGAGGATATTCGCCGCTACGGAAGCTGGGAGAAAGCTTTTGAGGCGTTGGAAGCTGAGCGTGAGGACGAGGAATAGGGCAGAGAGGACGAGGGAGGATCATCTATGTCTTTTTTGATGCATCAGGGACGTGCAACCTATGCCTTCTTTGAACGCAACTGGAATCTGACCAAGCGTTACTGGGCCTGGGAGGTTGTCTGGCTGGTTTATAACATTGTCAATGCGCTGTCTGTAACCTATATTGGCGCTGCCGCGCAATTGTTGCCCGGCGCACATGGAGCGAAGATTGATACGCAGCCTTTGATACTTTACCTGCTGATCGGTACTTCGGTCTGGTCCTATCTCAGTGTGACCTTTGAGGGCGTCACAGATATGATCACGATTGAGCGCTGGGAAGGAACGATTGAGCATACTTTTATGGCCCCGATCTCGCGGTTTACGCATCTGGTCGGCAGCTGCTGGTATGCAATCGCGCATGGCCTGCTCTTTACGTTTGTGCAGTTGCTGGTGGTGAGCGCCTTTTTCCATCTGGACCTGAGCCACGCCGACTACCTGTCAGCAGTGTTTATGCTGTTAATCGGGAGCGTCTCCTTTATTGGCTTTGGCATCGGGGCCTCGGTGTTGCCGCTGCTCTTTACTGAGCGTGGCTCGCAGATGTCGTATATCGTGCGTGCCATTCTGCTGCTCATTTCGGGCGTGTATTATCCGATCTCGGTGCTGCCAGGTTGGATGCAGCCGCTGGCAGGCATATCGCCTGCGACCTATGTTTTGCAGGGTTTGCGGGCATCGCTGCTGGATGGGGCGACGATCTGGTCCAATGTGATCTGGCAAAATACCTGGCCGTTGATTATTACCGGCGTGGTTAGCGTTCCTCTGGGAGTGGTGATCTTTCGCTGGGCCGAGCGCTACGCCAAACATACAGGTCGTCTCAAGCGTAACGGTTAGTTGTAAACATGAAATTCTTATAGAAATTTAGATGTTTTCTCTTTTGAAAGGAGTAATAACATATATGATGGTAAATGAACTGCTACCGCGCGGATTTACCGCACGGCCTTCCAGCATAGACGATCTTGAAGCTGTCACCCGCCTGATTAATGTCTGTGAAAAAGCGGTGGAAGGCAAAGCTGAAACGTCGTTGGATGAGGTGCGGATGGCCTGGCAGATGCCCGATTTTCACTTTGAGACCGATACGTGTGTGGTGTTTACCCCGGAGGGTGAGTGTGTTGGTTCGGTAGATGTGAACCATCGGCAGTATGTGAGGGCGTATATGTTTGGCAATGTCCACCCTGACTATCAGGGGCGAGGCATTGGTACATATCTGCTGCATATGGCCGAGCAACGCTCCCAGCAGTACATTCCCCATGCAGCGCCCGATCTGCGTGTCTCGCTGAGAACCAATGTCAGCAGCAAAGATCAGGCGACGCAGCGCTTACTGGAAAATAACAGTTTTCAGCCGGTCAGACATTTCTGGCGCATGGGAATTGATCTGGATGGAACGACCCCAGCACCTCAATGGGCTGATGGTCTAACGCTTCAGACGATGGCTCCGGGGATGGAGCGAGCGCTCTTTGAGGCCGATGAAGAGACGTTTCTGGATCACTGGGGACATATTCCCACTTCATTTGAAGAATGGGAACACTGGACGATCAAACGCGAAAATTTTGATCCCTCCCTCTATTTCCTGGCAATGGACGGCGATCAGATTGCTGGATTCGCTATCTGTCACGATGAAAAGGAGATGGGTG
This sequence comes from Ktedonobacteraceae bacterium, assembly GCA_025928885.1. Lineage (GTDB taxonomy): Bacteria > Chloroflexota > Ktedonobacteria > Ktedonobacterales > Ktedonobacteraceae > JAICIM01. The sequence goes on from JAICIM010000140.1 coordinate 11,991, forward strand.
GCTGGGTACATGTATTGGGAGTGCGGCGTGCGTGGAGGCGCAAAAGGATCGGACTGGCCCTGTTGCATCACGCCTTTGCTGAATTCTATTGCCGGGGTGTGCAGAGCGTCTATCTCGGAGTTGATGCACAAAGTTTGACCGGGGCAACACGTTTATATGAGCGTGCAGGCATGCATGTTGTGAAAGACGATATACAATACGAGAAGGAGCTACGAGCAGGGAGAGAGCTAAGTACACAGACTGTAGAAGTATAGAGTAATGGCTTGTCCCTGCCTGTCTCTTTCTCCATACATATAAAAAGGGCATTATGCACTACCCCATAGTGTCCTGGGGAAGAATGGAGAAGACGTTTATGATCGTACGTCTACATAATCTATCGGCACGGCCTCCACGTATGGGAGATGTGTCAACCGTAACAGCATTAATGGTCCAATGCGATGCCGCCGAGTTTGGGATCGCAGATCCAATGGAGGAGGACGTACAAAAAAACTGGCAGGCTTCGGGCTTCGATTTGAAAACGGATGCCTGGGTTATTGTTACA
>JAICIM010000707.1 GCA_025928885.1 Ktedonobacteraceae bacterium
TAGTCTGGCAGTTCGTGTTGCATGCAACAGAGCCGTTGGGGCTGGCTTTTGTTGCTATTGGTTTGCTTGTGATTGGTCTGGCGCTCTGGAACTTCTGGCGCAGCTATCGCGATCGCGTGTTGCGCGTATTTGTTTATGATGATGGCCTGATCTATGTGGGGCGTGATTCTGCAATTCAGACGATGCGCTGGCAGGATATAGAGGAGGTCAAGCATAACGTCGTGGAGCATTCGGACTCAGAGGGAGGGCGCACAGTCAAACACTACTATACTTTGAACTACTTTGATGGCAGATCTCTCACGTTGGATCGCACGTTTAAGAATGTGCGCCAGCTTGGGAAAATGATTGAAGTGGAGACAGCCCACTATCTCTACCCCCTGATTTTAAGTACCTACCGCACGACACAAAGCGCCACCTTTGGGCCGCTGGTGGTGGTGCCACAAGGATTGTATTACCGCTCCAGCTTGTTGCGCTGGGACGAAATGAAAAGTATCAAGATCGATGAAAATAAGGGAAATGTCACGGTCAAGCAATCCGGGAAGCTCCTTGCCGCTGCATCAGTCCCCTTGAGGGCGGTCCCGAATATCGAAGTCTTTAGAATGCTGATAGAACACGTGACGGGTGTTCGACCGTAAATGATGTTTCCCCTTACTCCCTTTGAAACTCATAATTGACAGGAAAGCCTGGCATATGGTATTCAATTAAGAGAAACTTGGTATGATAAACAGACCAGGTGAGCAAAAAAGAAGACAATTTCTGTATACCTGTGCTTGTAGGTAGGAAGCTGGAGAGGATATTTCCTGTTTGTGTAGCTTAGGAGTTTGATGGGAAGCCTATGTATGTACCGATTAGACCAACGAAGATCTATGAACAGGTCGCCGAGCAGATTGAGCAGTTGATCCTGAGTGGTGAGCTGCATAGTGGGGATCGCCTACCAACCGAACGCGCCTTTGCGGAGAAGTTTCATGTGAGCCGAACGGCGGTCCGCGAGGCCATGAAGCTGCTGGAGCAGAAGGGACTGGTGGAGATGCGCCCCGGACGGGGAACGCGGGTGATCGATGGCACGACGCGTGCGGTGCGGCACTCGTTGGGCCTGATGATGCGGGTTGGACAGCATGGCAACCTGTTGAGTCTGGTGGAGGTGCGCGAACTGTTGGAGCCGGGCATCGCTGCGATGGCGGCAGAGCGAGCTGGCGAAGAGGAGATTGCCACCATGCGCGAGGCGATTACGCTGATGGATGAGCATCTCACCTGTGCCGATAGCTACATCGCCGCCGATAACAACTTTCATCGCGCCCTGGCAAGAGCCACTCAGAATCCCGTTGTGCTTTCCCTTGTCGATTCGATCGTTGATCTCCTCAGCGAACAGCGCAAACTGATCTTCATGGTCCCCGGTGGTCCAGAGCGAGGCCAGTTTCATCATAAGCGCCTGCTTGATGCTATTCTGCGACGCGATGAAGTAGCGGCCCGTGAGACGATGTACGCCCATCTGCGACAGGTGCGGGCGGATGTGGCATCTGGCCTTGATTCAGCGGAATGGGAGGCAGAAAGTGAGCATGCGTCCGCAACTACCGAGGATGGATAGCGCGTTCTCACCTATTATGGGCAGCTCGCTCTGAGAGGCTACTCACTGCACAGGAATTGCAATAGTGAGGAAGTAGGTTTATTTTATGGTTCGTACTGGTTTTATTGGTCTGGGCGCGATGGGGAGCCGCGTCGTCAAGCGGTTGCTGGATGCTGGACATCAGGTGGTTGGTTATAATCGCACGAAGGCAAAGGCCCAATGGTTGCTGGATGCTGGCATGGAGTGGCGCGATACGCCCCGCGAGGTTGCCGCAGCCGTCGATGTCGTATTTACAATGGTCACGAATACCGCCGCGCTTGAGCAGGTCTTTCAGGGACCCGATGGCGTGCTGGCTGGATTGAGCGTCGGGAAGGTCTATGTCGATATGAGCACTGTCAGCCCCGCCGCATCCAGAGAGTTCGCCCGACTGGTTGCCGCGAAGGGCGCCTCTATGCTCGATTCCCCCGTCTCCGGCAGCGTCATCACACTCGAACAGGGCAAGCTCTCGCTGATGGTTGGTGGCGAGAAAGCTATCTTTGAGCAGATATTGCCGCTTTTACAGGATATCGGCCCGAAAGTTACCTATATGGGGCATAATGGGCAGGCGGTCTTGATGAAGATCGCCATCAACCTCAATCTTGCCGTTCAGCTGCTGGGCTTCTCTGAGGGATTGTTGCTGGCAGAAAAGGGCGGCATTCCCCGCGAAGTGGCTCATGAAGCGATGCTCAACAGCGTGATTGCCTCGCCCTCTCTCGCCTATCGCACCCCATTCATCCTTGAGGAGCCAGATGAGGCGTGGTTCGATGTCAATATGATGCAGAAAGATACGCGGCTGGCACTGGAGATGGGCGTGACGCTTGATGTGCCGCTACCCACGACGGCGGTGAGCAACGAGTTTCTGACGGCAGCCCGCGCGATGGGGCTGGAAAAGCACGATTTTGCCATTCTCTTCACAGTGCTGGCCCGCATGGCTGGTGTGGATGCGTAGATTGGCTTCGTAGTTGGTTTCGTTCGCAGGTTATTCAGAAGGAGAAAGTGCGATATGCAATCAGATACGTCTCAACCCGTGGCCGTATCCCCCGAGGACGGGATTACGCCGCAGCAGGGGTTGCGTATGTATGAGCAAATGCTCAAGATTCGTCTCTTTGAAGAACAGGTGAATCTGCTCTATACGAGCGCAAAGATGCCGGGCCTGGCTCATCTCTACATCGGTGAAGAGGCTATCGCTGTGGGCGTCTGTGAGGGCTTGCGACGCGACGATTATATTACCAGCACGCATCGTGGACACGGCCACTGTCTGGCAAAAGGAGCGATGGTGGATCGCATGTTCTCCGAACTGCTGGGCAAGGAGCCGGGCTATTGTCGCGGCAAGGGCGGCTCGATGCATATCGCCGATCAGGAGATGGGCAATCTCGGCGCGAATGCGATTGTTGGCGGCAGCGCTGGCATCGCAACCGGGGCCGCCCTCTCCATCAAGATGCGGCAGAGCGATCAGGTCGCAGTCTGCTTCTTTGGTGATGGCGCACTGGGTCAGGGGCTGGTCTACGAGACAATGAACATGGCCTCGCTCTGGAAGCTCCCGGTGATTTACGTTTGTGAAAACAACCAGTATAACGAATATACCCATTATTCGGAA
>JAICIM010000339.1 GCA_025928885.1 Ktedonobacteraceae bacterium
ATTATCGCATATTGAAGGGCGTCTTCCTATCCTCAGAGCAGAGGACTTCCACATTCAGTACAAAACTTTGCTCCTTTGACATTTGGAGTGGGAGTGCCACAGGAGGCACACTTCTTTACCACTTTCTTGCCGCAATAGGTGCAATGTTTCCAATGCGGTTGTATCTGCCGCTGACAGAAAGGACATCTGAAGAGAACGATGGCCAGGATCTTGCCAGAATGCCCTTTCCGGGCAGGAGGGTTGATACCCTTTCGCCCCGCCTCTGGCAGACGATCAGGCAGCAGAAAAAGATCATCGATATGCGCTAAGAATTCTGGTTCCATGTCCTCTGTGAGTTGTTGGCGTAAGGAAGCTATCTGTGTAGGATGAGTAATAAGGAGTTTCTGGACGCTGGGATGAGAGATAACGCTAAGGACCAGGTGTTCTGGGGCAACTCTGGCTAAAGAACGATTGCGTGTCAAATAATAGGCAATCATAGCGATGGCCTGCTCTATACATTCTTCAGTGGCTTGAGAGAGAAGAGGAGATGGCTTTGTGGATGAGAGAAGAGCTGCTGATGTTCCCTGCATCTGAACACGAAGCGTTTCCACATCCAGGTCGCACCTGTTGAGCAGGGTTGCAGCTTTACTTTCTCTTTGCAATAGCACCCCTAAGAGCAAGTGTTCTGGTTGGGTAAACGGCTTCCCGGCTTGAGCCGCCTCTTGTTGAGCAAGCAAGAGGCTTTCGCGCGTGGGTGAGGTCAACCAATCAATTTCGTGGACCTGCGGTCCCGGACTTTTGGTGTTCATGTTACGCTTTCCCTCAAAGAAAGATTTTTCTATCGCTTTGTGTATCTTATATTGAATATAATAAATCTATTCTAAAACATATTATCATTATCATAACATCATTTGCCCATATTTCTGTGATCTATCTCACAACATCATCTTTTTACGAGGTGATCGGGCTAGAAAACCTCTGATTTTGGTAATATACTGTAGCAAAAAGCTGCAAGGAGCAATAGTAGCATGCAAGCTGCGAATATACAGCGCGTCTCCGGCTCCCTCTTTGGACTCGCCTTTGGCGATGCTCTAGGGGCCGATACCGAGTTTTTGACGGTGCAGGAGATCCTGCGCACCTACCCTCCGCATGGTCCTCTGGAGCCGCCGGGCAATCCGGCTCGCGTGACAGATGATACGCAAATGGCTCTTGCCGTTGGTGAGGCGCTGCTTCAGGCGGAGCGTCCCTACACCGTTGCCACGCTAGAGGCTCCTTTGCGCCAGGCATTGCTTGAGTGGTATCGCAGCCCGGAGAACAATCGTGCGCCTGGCATTACCTGTATGAACGCCTGTCAGTTGCTGGAGAGCGGTATGTCCTGGCACGAGGCAACGAATATCAACTCGAAGGGTTGCGGCGCGAATATGCGCGTGGCCCCGGTGGCGCTGCTCCCGGCTGGCAAAGATGGCGTTACAGAACAAACTCGCGCCGCCATAGCTCAGTTCCAGGCCGCCCTCACGCATGGTCACCCGACCGGTCTGGCCGCCTCTGACCTGACCGTCGCCGCCATCGTCGATCTGCTCAATGGTGGTGATCCGGCTGGCCTGCCGCAACGCTTGCGCTCATATGCCCTCAGCCAGCGCACCATCTATCATGCCGATTGGCTGGGTCCATTGTGGGAGCGTCCACGGATAATTGCCTCGCCCGAAGATTTTATCGCCTATGGCTGGGATGAGTGCCTTGCCGTGCTGGATCGGTTGGATGCAGCTGTGCAAAAGATGGATCGGGAGAGCGATCCCTGTCTGGCAACCGGTGCGGGCTGGATCGCTGAGGAAGCGTTTGCCACCGGCCTGCTCTGCTTCCTGCTCTTCCCCGATGATCCACAAGCCGCCATTCGCCGGGCCGCCGTTAGTTCGGGCGATTCTGATTCGATTGCCTGTCTGACCGGTGCGTTCGCTGGAGCCTATCAGGGTCTGGCAGCCTGGCCTGTTGATTGGATCGAGCGTATCGAGTATCGTGATCGCCTTATGAGGCTGGCACAAGCATGGGAATAGCTAGTGTTGCGGTGTGGCGAAAGGATAGTGTTTCTTGTAAAATAAGGGGAACGTGCTTGTTTTGTCAAGAAGATAGCTGCTTTTTCCTCAAAGGATGTATGATATATGTCAGAATACGCTCAGATACAAACCTATGCAACCTATACAACGCGCAACTTGCAGACGTTGTTACAGCTGTATCGCACTATACTGGAACAGCTTGGTTGCACCGATGGGCAGGTGATCGCATGGCTTTCCCAGATTGAGTGGCCCGTTTCGGAAGAAGAAGGCTTTGGCGATATCTACGCCTCGCCATTTGGCCTGCATCCTGTCGATGCGGAGCCGATCGAGTGTGCTGGACTCTCCATCTCGTTCTACACGCAATCTGGCGCTCCCAGTCTGGAAGATCCTCCCCTCTGGATCGCCTTTAACCTGCTGTTCGATATCGCGAAGATCCGGCATCACGCTGCCACTATCTATCACTCTGGTGTCGGTGGAGCTATCTGGTATATTATGCGCGAACTGGCCGAGTCGTTCCGCGAGGTGGGCATCTACTTTACCGACGAATGGCAGGAGAATCAATCCTGGCGAGCCATTGCGGAAAATATAGGCGATCCCTGGGTCTTTGATCTGGCAATCTTTCCGCGTGAGTTGGCCGAGCGCTTTAAAGAGGTGCCTCCAGGTTTTCAGGGAACGGTCATCGAGGGAGGCTTTGGTTTTGCGCAGGAGAACCGCTGGCCCATTCTGCCCTGGGAGGAATCAGGCAGCTAGCCGAACTGAACAGTAGCAGCTTTCACTAAAAACAATCTTTTTGATCAGTAAAAAATCAGGCGATGCCGCGTTTACATAGTGACGGCGGAGTCGCCTGATCATATTTTTGGTTGCAACATTTGACCAACAACTAACGTCTATTACTACATAATCTCCTCTGACGTGGATTTGCTGCCCGATGATGCGCACAGTTCATTGATGTTTTTGATTCGGTTGATGTTGTACGAGTGGAGGGACGATACAACGAACGCACCAACGCTCTAGAAAGGACAGGAAAAAGAGCATGACCCTTGACTGTTGTACCGACTTCTTTATCTATGTCCCGACTGTGCAGACTGTAGAGACCCCTTCTCGCGTGAACAAGGCAAGAAGTGATGAGATCGCTTCCAGACATGTAAATTTGCCGCTCGCACCTCCTTTGAAGGAGTGGGTGAAGATTTCCCTTGAGGGGCCACTTGTCGTCTATGCCCGCCTGCGTGAAGGACAACTGGCGTTATTATAGATGTATTTTTATGTGTAGGCTGTTATTGTGTGGATATTTAGGGATGGCGAAGGGCAAGACACACTATTGCCCCTGCCATCCCTGCTTTTTTTACAGAAAGATGGGTGAGGACCAGCCATCGCCCGTCTTTCTATTGAATATCCTGCTGGTTGCCGTACTGATCCTGGCTGCCCCTGGTGCCATATTGATCTTTATCGCTGCCTGTTGGCACGATATCATGCACGATGCCATATTGATCTTTGACATCATAGATTCCAAGACCACCCGGTGTGTCCGGCTCGTCCTCTGAGCCGATGGGATTCTGGCTGCCAAATTGATCCTCGGCGGCAGGATCAGGACCGCGAATCTCCCCCATCTCTAACTCATCCAGATTGCCGTAAAGATCGATATTGGGATCATCCAGATCGCCATATTGATCGTCATCGGGATCGGGGCCGTCCAGCTCGTTGTATTGTCGCTGGATCTCTGGATCATTCACCACTTCTTCTGGCGAACGTCGATCCTGACGCTTTTTGTCAAATGGTTGCTCTTTGTTGACAGATTGCTCTGTCATGTGACGGCACCTCCTTAAATTTTTATTCGTGTTATGCTGGCGTTGTGATGACAGGCGTTATTCTATTTCGGGCTGTTGCACACCCTTGTATCAGATAACACGTAAGGCAACAACAAAGTGTTTCACAGCAATTTCTCTTGCTTCACCGCCGCTAATACTCTAAATGATGAATTTTCCATTCTCATAGCAAAGCTGCCCATCAGCATAAACCTTGCCCTGGCGCAGATCACAGACCATATCCCAGTGCAGCCCCGAATCATTGACACCACCCGATTCAGGGAGGGATGCTCCCAGCGCCATGTGCATGGTGCCGCCTATCTTCTCGTCGAAGAGCGTATCGCCGCTGAATTGTTGGATCGAATAGTTCAGGCCAAAGGCGGCTTCACCCAGAGTGCGCGAGCCTGCATCGGTATCGAGCATCGCATTGAGAAAATCCAGGCCCCGGCTCGCACTGCTCTCCACCACTTTTCCGTGTTCGAAGGTCAGGCGCACATCTTCTACTTCGTTGCCATCGTAAATAGCGGGATAGCTGAAGCGTACGATGCCGTTGACCGAATCCTCGATGGGGCCGCTGAAGACCTCGCCATCGGGAAAGTTCTCGATTCCTGCACAATTGATCCATTTGCGGCCACGGACACGATAGGTAATATCGGTATCGGGTGCCACGATATGAATTTCGTCGTGCTGAGCCAGGAAATCCGCGATCCGCTGCTGCTCTGCATGTACCTTGCGCCATGCTGCGATGGGATCTTCCAGATTGAGCATGCCCGCGCCGTAGACGAAATCCTCATATGCACTCAACGACATGCGGGCATCCTGCGCGTGAGCCTGGGTGGGATAGAGCGTGCCGCACCAGCGCTCTGTGCCGTTTGCCATCCGCTCCAGAAAGCGTTTCGTGAGGTCCGCCTGGGCCTTGCGCTTTTTCGCGATGCGTTTTGGATCGATCATGCTCATCGCACGCGTATTCTCTTCGGCCCAGATCGTCAGGGTCGCGTTAAAATAGTCAGAGACAAAAACATTGAGGCCGGAGACATGCTCCAGCTGTTCATCGTTGCTCTCCTGCAGCTCGATCTCTTGCAGGCCATCGAGATTGATAAATGTTGTCACATAAGCACCGGCGCGGATCGCCTCGCGGTAGACTTCACGAACGAGTGGGGCCGCAATGTCCTTGCTTTTAATCGCCAGTTTATCGCCGGGTTGAAGTTTGAGGGAATAGTGTACCAGTACCTTTGCCAGCTTCTGATGTCGTGGGTCCGCCATGTATCGTCCTTTCTACTGCCAGGGCAGGAAACAAGTCCTATCTAAGATTGTTATGCAAATCCTACTAAATAATATGGCATTGAAGCTAATAAATCTCACACGAATAAACTCTTTGGAAGATGATGAGCCATTTTTTGTGCTGGGAAAACAAAAATGGAAATCAGGAATTTCTTATTTTTCTAAGGATTGAGCAGGATGATTTATTGACTTTTGAGGACGAGCCAAGTACAATAAAAAAAAGATGGCGTTGTGATTTAACCAGGAGGCATCTTCATGGCTGTTGCACATACAGACTTTTATCGTCATGAAAACCTCGTCCGCAAATCGATCCAGATACCCTCGTCCCAACACAAAGAGCTAAAAGCTCTGGCGGTTGAATTAGACTCCTCGCTAGGAGACGTAGTGGAGACCATTATGGAACTCATGCAGCAGGACAATTACGAACAGTTACGCTTAGCAATTATTCAAAAACGCGAACGCGCAATCTCCTCTCTCAACCACTCCCTCGACGAAGCCTACGCTTATCTCGGTTCTATCCCAGACACTTTAGAAGAAGCCCAGTTCTTTTTTGATGCTGGGCGCGAAGGTATGGTTGCATGAGTGATGAGGCCAGGCAAACCCTGCCCAGCCCCAGACAGTATGAGGTCCATAGATTTCCAGGTCCACGTCGTGGCGAGATCTGGGATGTAAATTGGTCGCCGGGTCGTGGTGCTGAACAACAAGGCACGCGCCCTGCATTAATTATTCAGAATGATCGGGGCAACTCTTCTGAATCGTATCCCTTGACTATCGTTGCCTCGATGAGCCGCACCGAGCGCGAGTTGCCTCTGCACGTGCGTATCGCTCCTACCCCAGAAAATGGGTTGACCGATTACACCGATGTTAAGTGCGAGCAACTGATGACGATCGAGAAATCACGCCTGTTGCGGAAGCGTGGCTCGATCAGTAACGAGGAAATGCATCGTGTCGATCTGGCGCTCAAACTGAGCCTGAACTTGCTCATCTAATTTTTTTGTGTGGCTCACTCAACAATTGCATCTCTACTAGCGGTCAGATGAAGAGTTGCTCTACTCTGACCGTAAAATCTTTTATTACCCAGGAAGGCAGAAAATCCTCTCCTCGGAAGACGCCGAGCAGATGGTAAATGCTGGTTTCCAGGGCATAGATTTCGACGCTCTGTGCCAGCGGATCAACAATCCAGTATTCGCGCACTCCTCCCCGCGCATAGGCGTTATATTTTCTGCCTCGATCATGCTCCACTGTGTGCGGCTCTAGAATCTCAACAACGAGATCGGGTGGGCCTATCATGTGAGAAGGTACAGAAACCTTGTTATTGTTATGCATCTGTACAATCATATCTGGTTGAACGACGGTATGTGGCCCCAACTCAACATCAAAAGGTGCTGGATAGATGATTCCAAACCCTCTTTCTTCAATATGGAGAAAGAAGTAGTATCCAATACGCACAGAAATTCTTTGATGTATTCCGCAGGGTGAGGGAACCATATACAGAACTCCATCGATAATTTCATAACGCTGTCTATGGTTGGAGAGCGCTGCATAATGGTTGTAGGTCCATGCACCCTGTTTTGGGCCTGGGATATGATCAGCTCGGACTATTATGGGGAATCTCTCCTCTTCACTTGCCATGTTCTTCCTCACATTTTGCAACCAGAACAATGAGAATCGGGCGAGGTCAGGCCATACCACGCCGCGCGATTCTCATTGTTTTTGCTGGATGCACTACCAATCGTAATTGAAAAATTGTTTGATGCGGACTGAAAAGTCAGGCAGCAATGGTGAGCAAATGATCTGTTCACCGCTGAAGATCCCGATTGAGTGATATTCGCCGCCCTCTAAAGTCAGCACTTCGACATTTTGAGGCACAGGATCAACAATCCAATATTCCTGTACTCCGGCGTTTGCATAGGCACGATATTTATTTGTGCGATCATTGAGCCGCGTTTTCGATGATGCCACCTCAACAACGAGATCGGGCGCACCGATAACATGTCTTTTTACGCGCTCTTTATGCTCACTGAGTACAATCAGTACATCAGGTTGAAACACAATTTTTTCTGCTAATTCAACATCAAAAGGCGCACCAAAAACCTTGCCAAGATGGTTAAATTTGACATGCATCATCAAGTATGTAGCAATCAAGTAGCTCGTCTCTTGATGAGAATAATTGGGTGAAGGTGCCATATACAAAACTCCATCCAGAATTTCATAACGATGTCCATCGTCGGGGAGTGCTGCATAGTGGCTGTAGGTCCATTCGCCCTGGCGCGGTCCGGGAATATGATCGGCAGGAGTGATCCCTTCTGGCAGTTGGGGCGTACCTGGCATGGTGGCTCGACCTTTCTTGCGTGTGTAGAATGTTCTGTAATCTGTGCCGCTCCACATATCCATAGTTTTTCCTCCAAATTGATGAGGGATAAGCAAACCCTATCCCATTGATTATACCATAAGCCACGTGTAGAAGCTCTTCTTATTACAACATACTTTTTCTGTAATGTAAATACGCAAAAATATGTATATTGCTATATATCTATGATAGTGAAGCGGAAATACGCAAAAATGGCTATATTGGCGTGTCTATCTGGTGATGGAATAAGCTGGCTCTGTCTGCTTGTTTTCTTCTATAGATACACGG
>JAICIM010000497.1 GCA_025928885.1 Ktedonobacteraceae bacterium
AGGCAAACAATTTCACTTTCACACTCAATATTACATCACAAACCTGACATAAGATGTCATATACCACCAGTTATACTTAGAACACAAGACCAAACGCGAATAACCCTTTAGCACAATGAGGAGGATCAGGCGTGAACTACGAACTGCTTACACATAAGATGACGACACACCGACAGGACCTGCAACGGGAGGCCGAGCAGCAACGCTTGCTAGCCCATCACCCCACACGGCGCACCTCCACTGTACGCCGAGCCATTGCACAATGTGGTGTGCTTATGATCAGGATTGGTATGAAGCTCAAACAGGTAGAAATGCATGGTAAACCACAAACAATATAACTAATGGGTATCTCTCTCATCAGAGATACCCATACTTTTTCCTTATCACTTTTTCCCATTCCTTCCCCCACGATACATCCCCAGTTGCAATTTTCTTACAATCCGCTATGATAGACATGCTTAGTAGATAGTGACTGCAACGTTTCAGGGAAGAATTATGCTACATCGGTCTCCAAAGATCAGGTTTTCTCCTTCATCCTCACTCAAAAAAGGGCGGCACTGGCTCTGGATTACCGCGCTCATCATCGTCTTTTTCGTTGGATACACCATCGGCTCTAATATTCACTCTGCATCCCCCAGGCCGACAGCGACGCCAACACCAATCGCAACGCAACCGCTAGCGACGCCAATGCCACCAGAAACAGCCATACACTATAAAATCGGGCAAAAGCTGCAAATTAATGGCATCTGGCAGGTCACAGTGACAGCCGCACGCGCCAGTCAGGGAGACCAAACCAGCAAACCGAAGCCGGGCAATACCTTCCTGCTCATAGAGATCGAGATGAAAAATATATCCAGCCAGCCCCAAACCGTCTCCAGCCTCTCTCAATATACGCTCCGCGATACTGTCAACCAGACCTATCAACTAGCTCCATTAGCCAGCGCCACCACGCCCGATGGCACATTGCAAGCAGGTGCCTTGCTGAAGGGAACGCTGACCTACGAGGTTCCCGCCACCATCCATGCCTATATCCTGGGCTTCCTCCCCGTAGAAGGTGGGCAACCGGTTCTGTGGGACATTCAAGATTGAGACATTCATATTGTAAAGGTCTGTCGTCGTCCTCTGTCAAACGACATGTGATCGTGCTTGTGAAGGAACCTGTCGTAGTCGCGCGACTTTATCGCGCCTGGGCTGGCTTGGATGCCATGCGAAAGGGCGATAAAGTCGCGCATAGGGGCCACATGTGGGTATGGAGAACCAGGCGCGATAAAGTCGCGCGACTACGACAGACCTTTGTACAGGCGCATTAATACAACTTGCCCCGGCCTGCCACGAACCTGACAGAAGATGACAGCATTACCGGATATACTTGGCTTATTGAGAATATTGCAATGGACTATGCCTTGATCAGCATTGCGTCGTCGCGTGACGACGAATTAAGCCTTGCTCTAGAACGATAGTACGTCATACTATGGTAGAGACAACAGCGCTGGCCTGCTTCTCTCGGTGTTGCAGGTCACTGTGACAGGATGATCGCATATGTTGTTTCTTTCCTGCGAACTACAGGAGGTTTCGCTTGTCCAAACGTGAATTTACGGTTGCCAATGAATATCACTACAATCGCTCCAGCCCTGCACGCTGGATCATTTCTCATCTTCTCCGCCATAAATATGCAGCATTAGGGTTTATGCTGCTCTCTTTCTCTTCTAATGCTCTTTTCTCTTCCATCTCTGTACAAACGGGAAGGGCATTCAACGCCGTGCTCTCGGGAGAGACGGGACGCGCTCAGCTGGTGACGATCGCACTCACCTTGCTGGTCATCGTCATCCTCGCTGGCACCACCGATCTTGGCGCACGCCTCTTATCTGAGATTACCGGTAAGCGCTTTGCCCGTGATGCCCGCGAAGAACTCTATATCAGTCTGTTGGGAAAAAGTCAGACCTTTCACAATCGGCAACGGGTCGGTGACATTATGGCGCGTGCCGCCAATGATATGTCATCGTTGAGCGATATGGTTGTACCCGGCTTCGACATCACTTTCGATTCGTTCGTCAGCCTGGTCTCGAATATCATCTTTATCGGGCTGCTCAGCCCACAATTGCTGCTCACGCCACTGCTCTTTACCGTCGTATTTTTGATTGCGCTCCGCCACTATTCGCGCCGCCTCAATCCTGTCTCAGATCAGATGCGTACCCAGTTTGGCATTACCAATGCCATTCTCAACGAGGCCGTCACCGGGATTGAAGTTGTCAAAGCGACCGCCCAGGAAAAGCAGGAGCTAAACAAATTTGTCAAGAACGCCACGCTCTACCGCAACTTCTTTGTCCAGAATGGCAAGATTCAGGGACAATACCTGCCCACGCTGCTGCTCGGCATCATACTGGCCCTGGCCTTTTTGCATGGCCTGTATCTGGTCTCTAGCGGGCAGTTGTCGATCGGCAGTCTGGTTGCCTTTATGGGGTTGATGGTCAATCTGCGCTTCCCGGCCTACATGTCTATCTGGACATTTAGCCTGATCCAGCTCGGCGTAGCAGGTGCCGGACGCATCCTGAAGCTGATGCGCGAGGAGACCGATCTAGATGAGAACGAGCAGGGCTATCAAAAAGAGATGCGCGGCGAGATCACTTTTGAAAACGTCACCTTCAGCTATGGCACCACGCCCATCCTGAAAAACGTCTCGTTCCATGCACAACCCGGCGAGACCATCGCCATCGTTGGACAGACCGGCTCCGGCAAAAGCACGCTGACCAGGCTGGTAAACCGCATCTATGACGCCAACGAGGGGCGCGTGCTGATCGATGGCGTCGATGTGCGCGACTGGAACCTGGATGCCCTGCGCTCACAGATCTCAACTATCGAGCAGGACATCTTCCTCTTCTCGCGCTCCCTCGCCGAAAATATCGCCTATGGTCTGGGCCAGAAAGCTGATCGAGCTGGCATCGAACAGGCGGCAAAGGATGCGCAAGCTCACGACTTCATTATGGGCTTCAAAGAAGGATATGAAACCATCGTCGGTGAACGCGGCGTCACCCTCTCAGGTGGACAGCGCCAGCGTATCGCCATCGCCCGCGCCCTGCTCACCGATCCTCACATCCTGATCCTCGACGATTCCACCAGCGCCATCGATAGTGCCACCGAGGACGAGATCCAGAAGGCCATCAAGCGCGTCTTGCAGGGACGAACAACGCTCCTGATCACCCATCGCCTCTCACAAATTCGCTGGGCTGATAAGGTGCTGGTCGTGCGTAGAGGCGAAATCATCGATCAGGGCAAACACGACGAGTTGATGGAGCGCAGCGAGACGTATCGACGCATCTTCTCGCACTACGACAGCGCACCTGCTGTAACAGAGCAAGCCGTTCCAATGACCGCCACCGGTGGAGAATAGACGAGGAGAAAATCAATGGGTTTTATTCTTGAAGGTCTGGATGCAGAGGCATATGATCGTTCGTACTCGGATCGCCAGCTCATCGGGCGCATCATTGGCTACTTCCGCCCACACGTATCGCTGATGCTCTCGGTTGCCGGATTGATCGTTCTCAACTCGGCACTGGACACCGCCTTCCCTGTGCTGATCTCTCAGAGCATCAATACGATAGTGGCCGATAAGGTCATGCAAACAGCAATCTGGCTGGTGGTCTTCATCCTGCTGGCTGCGGTCTTCTCGTGGACCTGCAACCTGTTCCGCCAGTGGTTCACAGCGCGTGCCGTCGGTGATGTGGTCCTGCAATTGCGTAAAGACGCCTTCGCCTCGGTGATGTCGCGCGATATGTCGTTTTTTGATGAATTCACATCGGGGAAGATCGTCAGTCGCGTCACCTCCGACACCGATAACTTTGCCACCGTCGTGACCCTGACGCTCAATCTGCTCAGTCAGATTCTGCTCTTCCTGTTGGTAGCAACGATCCTGTTTTTCAGAAACTGGCAACTCGCGCTACTCGCCTGCACAATCCTGCCCGCTATCATAGCCGTGGCGCTAGGTTTTCGCTATATCGCACGTCGTGCCACTCGCAATGCTCAGCGCTCCCTGGCCCGCGTCAATGCTAATGTGCAGGAGGTGATCAGCGGCATCACCGTCGCTAAGAACTTTCGGCAAGAGCAGAACATGTACGACGAGTTCAAACAGGTAAACAAGCAGTCGTACCAGGTCAACGTGCGTTCCGGCTTCCTCTACAACGGCGTCTTTCCCGTGCTGGTGTTGATCGCGAATCTAGGCACGACCATCGTGGTCTACTTTGGCGGCCAGAATGTCCTCAATCAGACGCTCTCAGCTGGTGATTGGTTTCTGTTTGTGCAGGGCATCATGCTGCTATGGATGCCCGTCACTGGCATTGCCTCGTTCTGGAGTCAGTTCCAGCTTGGTCTGGCCGCTAGCGAACGCGTCTTCGCGCTGCTCGATGCCGAACCACGCATCCACCAGAACGACAGCCAGTCGGTCTCGCAGTTACGTGGCAAGATTGAGTTCGAGCAACTCCACTTCAGTTATGACGACCGTCAGACCGTGCTGCCAGATTTCAGCCTCACGATCCAGCCCGGAGAAACGGTGGCGTTCGTCGGCCATACTGGTGCTGGCAAATCGAGCATTGCCAAACTAGTTGCTCGCTTCTACGAATTTCAGGGCGGACAACTATTGATCGATGGGCGCGATATTCGCAGCTTCGATCTGCACGACTATCATCGCCGCCTGGGCATCGTCCCCCAGGTACCGTTCCTCTTTTCGGGAACAGTCGCCGACAATATCCGTTACGCCCGTCCCGATGCCACCTCGGAGCAGGTCGAGGAGGTGGCAAAGCGTATAGGCGGTGGTGACTGGCTGGAGGCACTGCCAGAGGGATTGCACACGGAGGTTGGAGAGGCGGGTAAAGCGCTCTCGATGGGTCAGCGCCAACTGGTCGCGCTGGCCCGTGTGCTGCTGCAAGATCCGGGCATCATCATTCTGGACGAGGCCACGGCCAGCGTCGATCCCCTGACCGAGGCTCAGATTCAAGAGGGGCTGGATGTCATCTTGCAGGACCGCACCGCCATCGTGATCGCCCATCGCCTCTCGACCATCAAACACGCGGACCGCATCATCGTCCTCAATCGTGGACGCATCGTGGAAGAGGGCAGCCACGATGCGCTAATGCAGCGCGGCGGCCACTATGCCCAACTCTACAACACCTACTTCCGCCATCAGTCGCCCGACTACAAACCCGGCGAGGGCTTTGTGCCGGTGCTGCTGGCAGTTGAGGAGGAAGAGCAGGAGCAAGCCACCCTTCATTAAGCATCATCTTACAGGGAATGTTCTTAAATAAGCGGGAGGGAGGTTCGTAGTTGCGCGACTTTATCGCGCTGGTTGCCCCTTTGAGAATGGTGGACCAGGCGCGATAAAGTCG
>JAICIM010000321.1 GCA_025928885.1 Ktedonobacteraceae bacterium
AAAAAAATCCCTTCCCGTCAAGGACGAGAAAGGAGAACACTCGTGGTACCACCTTGTTTCGATCAAGCGGTCATGAGAAATAGACGCACTGATCCTCAAGCAAGCGATAACGGGCTATCCCGTGAAAATTCCCGTCGAGACGGTGCTTTTCATGCTCCCAGGCGACCTTCAGCGCGGTTGACTCCGAGGAAGATTCTCAGCCCGCGATCTTCCCTCTCTTGCGGATTCCTGCACCTACTCCTCCTGATCCCTGCCGATATGAGTTTGTGTTGGCATTAGTCTATAGAGCGATAACAAAATTGTCAAGGTATCTTATTCCTATCCCCGATTCTCATCATCCACATAGCCAGGCGGCAGGGGCAGAGATGAGGCCAACTCACCTGTACTCCTGCCATCCATTATACCTACCCTTTATTGCTCCTCTTCTACGTGATATCCCAGGCTCACCAATCGCCACCCCAGCTTTCTGATGTTCAGGAGCAACAGCTTTTTGAGCTTGCTGGGCTTCTTCTGGCGAGGGGGCCTTGAGCGCAGAACTTCCTCGCGATACTTCTCAAGCTCTTTGAAAACGGCGAATCTCATGATAGGATCTACGTTCGGGTCCATTAGCCACATAGAACTGCCAACCTTTCCTTGCTATATGATGACGGTACGTAAGTATGTCCGGTATATATCAATTCGTGTCTCACTTTTCTCAACAACACACCTTCTCGCTATGTAGCTTTACCAGTATAACCGCGAGAACCTGACATCTTGCGTCACAATTACGCGCTTATCAGTAAAAGCTGTAATCTGTTGAGACAACACCTACAAAAAAATGCACGCGACGCTACGGCGATGGCTGTCAAAGGACTCAAAAGACGCGTTATATCTGAAAGATGGTGGAGCGAAATGCAGAGCATTACCCTCAGACAGCCGGTACCGCTGCTGAATGGGTATAGCCCTTCCAAAGGAGCATGAGGAAAATAGTCCTCTAGAGAAAACGCAGGGGAAGAGAAGATGGGGTTATAAGAGCATAACCGCATCTTGCACTGGCCCAAAAGCAGCGGAATCTAATAGATTGCAAATTCAATGCCAGGCATGGGAAGCATTGGATACCTTCTCCTTTACACAAAACATGCTGTTGTTATCTACATCATAGAAAAGTGTAACCAGGAGTTGGCGATTTGTCAATGGTAATTGGTGGTAATTCTATCTTTTTGCGTGGCTATCCGTTCATAATTTCCTTGACCGCAACCCCAGGAATAGCGGTATCTCCTGATTCGCCAGATTTTCGGCTTTTGCTCTTGGACCGGTAGCCATTTTATAGGTGGTGATCTCCTTCATGCGGTCCACCAGCAGCCCGCATTCGGCCAGCCCATTGATGTAGTGCTGCAAGGGGCGATGAAAGCTCACGCTCGTGCCTTGCTTGCGACCGGGAAAGGCTTTGAGCGGGATCGAGAGCGGAGTCAGATAGCGATCAATGCGCCGATACTGCAATTTGCGCTCCTTCTGCCAGCCCCAGCCGCTCTGCCTGGGAACGCGAAAGCAAGGATGCGTCATCAAAATCACGACGCGCCCTCCACCCCTGAGCATCCAGGCTGCATTTTTCAGCACCGGGATAAGCGGGTCCATATCCTGAATGCTCAGCAGAAAGACGGCAGCATCAAAGCTTGCTCGCTGAAGTCCGGGCAGCGTCGTTAAATGGCGTGCGTCGCCCTGAAGAAATGTGCCGTTGTTGCCATGATATTTTTGAGCCTGCCGCCACAAAGTTGGACTGGCCTCGACACCGGTATAATGCGCCTGGACTGTATGAATAGCTGGTGCCAGCACGCCCTGACCGGCTCCAATATCGAGAATCCTTTCGCCGGGCCGGGGATCGAGCAGTTCCATCACAGCGGGAACAGCCAGATTGCGATGGTGGATGCTGCCATCTTTGCCCATCCAGCCATCATACCAGTTCGCCAGCGGCTCCCAGCTTGTTCGCACCGCCTGTTCGTTATTTCGTTTTGCTGCCATGAATGTATCCTTCCTTTTGTTCTTCGTTGCATGTTATAAGGCGCAATACAACATTTTCTTTTAAAAAGTGGGTCGCGCTGCTTGAAGAAACAGAAGGATGGCATACAGGGATAAAAAAAGAAGCCATAGAACGCCCTCAAACAGCGCGAGCCGCTGCCGGGTCGGTTCTACTCTTCTGTAGATGAGATTA
The DNA here is from genome assembly GCA_025928885.1 of Ktedonobacteraceae bacterium. Taxonomy (GTDB): domain Bacteria; phylum Chloroflexota; class Ktedonobacteria; order Ktedonobacterales; family Ktedonobacteraceae; genus JAICIM01. The sequence goes on from JAICIM010000321.1 coordinate 2,189, forward strand.
ATGAAGAGGATATATGATGTGAGAGAGACAACTATCGACCAGGAACAGCGGTATTACGCGCGAATCCAGAGCCGAATGCACACAACGCCCATACTGTTACCAGGTCTCCTTTGCATAAGGTATTGCAGAGCGAGGGTATCCTCACTTTGTCGCCTGTAGTATACCATGTATGTGCTGCACAGAACAAGCACCATCGATCACGCAAAGATGATCTTGCGACCTTGTTTTTATAGAATAACTCCTATATACTCGAAGCTAAAGGAAAAGCTATTGCATAATTTCTGTCTATCCGATCTATATTGCTTCTAATGGAGAGAGTTTGCTCGTATGACGACGCGTATTGGAGAACGTTTCGGCCATTATCATTTGTTACAGTTGCTTGGGCAGGGGAGTTTTGCCGATGTTTACCTGGGTGAACATATGCATCTCAAAAGCTTTGCCGCGATCAAAATCTTGTATGCGCGATTAACCAACGACCTCCAGGAAAACTTCCTCACTGAAGCACGGATTCTGGCCCAACTCTCCCATCCACATATTATCCGCATTCTGGACTTCGGAACAGAAGAGGGTGTTCCCTACATCATCATGGAACATGCACCTCACGGCTCTTTGCGCCAGCGCCATCCTCACAACAGCATCCTACCATTGCCCACCGTTGTATCCTACGTCAAACAGATTGCCGATGGCCTGCAATACGCGCATGAGAAGAAGCTGGTTCACCGCGATCTCAAACCAGACAATATTCTGATCGGGCAAAGGGAAGAACTGCTCATCAGCGACTTTGGCGTGGCGCTAATTGCCCAGGCAACCCACAGTTCGCGTAATATAGACGAGGGGATTGCAGGTTCTCCTACATATATGGCCCCGGAACAACTCCGTGGACGCCCTCATTTTGCTAGCGATCAATATGCTTTGGGTATTATGGCTTATGAGTGGCTGTGCGGAACCCGCCCATTTCAGGGAACCTTTATCGAACTCTTTAGCCAGCATCAGGCAGTTCCGCCCGAGCCGCTCCGTCAGCATATTCCCACGCTGCCTGCGGCGGTCGAGCAGGTCGTGCTGAAAGCATTGGAGAAAGAGCCAGATAAACGTTTCCCGGATGTGAACGCCTTCGCCACAGCGCTCGAACAGGCCTCCTTTTCTCCTCAAACAGAAGACGGTACGCAACTCACGCTACTGCCATCCGCCCCTGCATTTCCGGCAGGTCCTATCACGCCGCTGCCAGTTGCGCCACAACTACAAACGCCGCTGCCTCTCACAGCCTCGATGCTGCCCGAGAACATTGCCCCCATTCCTCTGTCAGCCCAGACGCGCACTATCTCTGCCATGTCTCGCAAAGTAATACCGCTCGTAGGCATCATTTTGCTGCTTGTCATAGGAGCGCTGCTGGCAACCACACTCTACAACGCAAACATCAGTAAGAAGGCCCGCAAAACGCCCTCTCCGACCACATCTTTGCTCACTACACCAACAATTGCCGCCGTCCCAACACAAACAAAGACAAGCACACCAGTTCCCACGACGACGCCAACATTGGCAGGCACACTCGATGTTTCGCCGACGACGAGCAGCAGCGGAGACGCTGCCGCTCCAACCCCAACGCCACAACCTTCGCCAACCCCAACTGCGGCTGCGACCCCAACGCCTACACCACAACCCACGCCAACCCCCATTCCCTGTACGACAGACACGACGACATCAACCCCTGTCTATCAAGGCAACGGGTATGCTTACAGCAACGGAGGCACCTTCCGCAGCGTCAGTGGACACTGTAATGGCAAGGTATATTTTGCTTTTAGTAGCGTCCCTGCCGTCAGCAATACCCAGGTACGGCTCTGTACAGCCAGCGGCACTTGCGGCAGTTGGGTGAAATATACCGCTGTAAATAGTAAATTGGCGATCATAACGGGCTTAGGCGCTGGTACGTCGTTTCATTTACAATTTCAGGGTTATGGAGCAACAGCCTCCTATAAAGTCTCTGGCACCTTATATTATTAGTTCTGCCGTGATAATGAGTTTTTTTCACACATCCGAGAAGGAGATTCGCAGTCGCACGACTGCGAACCTCCTTCTCGCACACGCCCGATGACCAAAACATGGTAGAATGAGCCACACAGATTGCTCGTCATCAGTAAAGGAGATGTGTTTGCCATATGTCCATTACCAACCATAGCAATGCCCGCGAAGAGGGCGTGGTCCTGCTGGAGCGCACCGGCTCTATCGCGATGATGACTATCTCGCGCCCTGGCTCTCTTAATGCTCTGACCTGGACGATGTATGAACAGATGGAGGCACACCTGCGCAATCTTGCCTCTGATGAGACGTTGCGCACGCTGGTTATTCGTGGAGCGGGGAAAGCCTTTGCCACCGGTAGCGATATTCACCAGTTTCGCGGTTATACCAGTGCCGATGGCGCGGCATATGAGCGCAAGATGGAGGCGATTATCGAGGGCCTGTATCATTTCCCCAGGCCGGTTATCGCGGCCATTCATGGCTATGCGATCGGCGCTGGCGTCCTCTTCGCAGCTGTTGCTGACCTGCGCTACGCCACCTCGTCATCACATTTTGGCGTTCCCATTGCTCGCACGCTAGGCAACTGCCTGAGTATGAAAAACTACCATCATCTGGTGGAGGCATTTGGGGCGATGCGGGCCAAAGAGATGCTCTTTACCGGACGCCTGCTCTCCGCTCAGGAAGCTCTGCACTATGATTTTCTCACGGCTATCATTGAGGAAGAACATCTTTACGCCCATGTACTGGAGGTTGCGCAACAGATCAGCAACAACGCCCCGCTGACCATCTGGGCCACAAAAGAGGCGCAGAAGAGACTCAACACGGCAACGCTTGGCAACATCCCTTTCGATGATGTACTGGCACGCATCTACAATAGCCACGACTTTGCTGAAGGCGTCCAGGCATACGGGGCCAAACGCAAGCCGCATTGGACAGGCGAGGGTTGAACCTCGTTTCAACGCTGTTCAGGAGCAGCGTTTGCCTGCAAGAAGTCTAGCGCAATCTGACTAAAACGTTCCGGCTGGGCCAGCATGGGGCGATGGCCGCAACCGGGCAGCGAGATAAACGTTGTGTGTGGCAGGGCAGCGTTGAGGGCGCGACCGAGGGCGATAGGTAACAAAGCATCGCGTTCGCCCCAGATAATCAGCGTAGGGGCAGCGATGGAGGCCAGTTCAAGCCGCAAATCGCTCCGTAGCATCTCCTGTGATGTTTGCCACAGGACACGAAAGCGCGGCTGGACGGCATCGCGCACCATTTGCAACGGATATCTCCCATTGCCCGGCTGCACCATCGAATAGGCAGCCCGTAATGCAAGCGCAGGAAGAGAAGCCTGTAATGGCAGGCCAGCCGCATCCACCAGGACCAGCTTGCGAACAGCCTCCGGCGCAACGGCGGTCAGGTGAATCGCGATTGCGCCGCCCATTGAATGGCCCATCACGGCAACGGGCGGCAGGTGCAGTGAGCGCAACCATGCTTCAATGACCGGCGCAACGGCACGCAATTGCCAGGAGCGAGGGGCGGCGCTTCGTCCGTAGCCAGGCAGATCAAGCACAAACAGCTGATATGCCTGTGCAAAATAGGGCAGAACACGCTGCCAGACATAGCCCGATGTGCCATAGCCGTGAATCAAGACAAGCGGCTCACCCTGTCCCATAATGCGATAATAGAGCCTATGGCCAGCAATGACAGCGGTATAAGCACTTTCAAGCATGCTTTCCGACGCTCTCCACAACGGTTGCGGCCCATCGATCGCTTCGTATCAAAAACATGCCTGTATTGTAGCACCTGAAGCGACCGACCTGGGCGGAGCAGCACACTCGCTATCGCTCAATACGCCTATACGGTTGTTCTGGTGAGATCCTCGTGCGTGATCTGGGCAATCCGCCGCGCTTTCTGGTGAAGCGCCTGTAATTTGCGCAGCGCGGATTTATTTTTGATGCGCCAGAGCAGTCTCCCCATATTGCAGGCGAGAAAGACAGGAATGCTATCATCATCCAGCGCATCCATCAGCACCTCACAATAAAAGAGCATCTGTTCAACATCAGCGAGCGCCTGAGTATATTCATTCTGTTCCAAATAAAGCGAGGCCCGCTGCAAGAGCGCCTTGCCAGCATATTCAGCATTGCCCAGTCGAGAGGCCGCGCTTACAGCCAGCGTTGTATAATACAGCGCCCGTTCGCTATCGATCGCCTCCTCCAACTCTCTGCTATACTTCGTTGCCTCATTTACCAGATCGCAAAACTGATATTGCAGAAAGAGCATCTGGTCATAGCGATATCCGCGAGCATATTGCAGCTCAACATGCAGCTTTGACAGCCAGAAATCAACATTGCTCAATGCCAGTTGGATTTGATCGCTTAAATATGGCTGCGTATTGCGCTCTAAGAAAGGCTGCCGCCCAGAGACAGTATCGATGATCAGGTCCTGCCAGTTGCGATACTCCCCGTCGGAGCTTCGTTCGCGCGTGAAGAGCTGCTGAGCGCTCTCCAGAGCCTCGCCATAGACGGCCAGCGTTTCCAGGCTTAGAGGATAGCTTCTGACGAAAACATGCCGTATATGGTTCTGTAAATTCTCTTCTAATTGGTGCAGCTTCTCCTCCAGCGGCAACTCTGTCGCCATCAGTTGCTCCCGTTCAGCCTCCGTCATGAGCGGGGGTGGCGACAACGCCTCCTCTTTCTCAAAGACACGCGTAGGGATGCGCATCAACATCGGAGGGATCTGCAGGGAGCGGGCAAGCGCTATGCGCCTCTCCAGCTTCTCCGGCTGATGGGCATTTGCTTCTACCTTGCGCACGTATCCCTCTGACCAGCCTAACGCCTCGGCCACTTCCTTCTTGGTTTGCCTGTGTAGCCGACGATAATAGCCAGCCACCTGCCCCAGATGGGGAAAGGCAAACGCTTCATCCTGCTCATCCGCAACCTTAAACCGGGCATAGATATGCCACCAGCGCAAGGGTAAGGGATGGTACATCACCATTCTCCTTCTTTTTACGATCCTCTCTATCCAACTTCTCCAATTAGAGAAACATGTATTTATTATAGCAGATATTTTTAGCTACAATAACTATTTACATATTTATTTATAATATCTTAATAACACAAGAAGTTCAATAAGATATGGGATAGAGCAGATATAACAGGGGAGAACACCATGAGAGAACCGGGGAATGGATGATACGAGTAGGAGAACAGTCTCAGCATATATTACCCAATAATGGCGTGGACTGCTTTGTCAGACGCACGCTTGCAAGTATTGTTTCAGGTACATTTGCTATAAAAATTTCGCGCTCAGGGCGCTAGTAATACGCGCAACGACTGCCCTATATTCATCCTGGGAGAGGGAGTGGCTGGAGTTTGTCATCAAGTGTTCAACGCGCGATCGATAATACAGGTGATCGAAAAATTGGATATACGCCATCCATACGTCCCGGCGCTCTCTAAGCGTTGGGTCTGGTCGCTGCTGCTGGTATGTGTGCAGCAAGAGGCCAAGCTGCTCCTCCGAAAGTACACACTGCCAGGGAGGATTGTCAATATCCCAAACCAGTTGCGCGATATCATAGGCAGGATCACCGTAGCGCGTCCATTCCCAATCGATATACCAGACCTCAGCGGATGTGAACAGGATATTGGGCAGGCACGGATCGGCATGAATGAGCGAGAACGATGGCAGTGAGGTAAACAGGTCGTTATGCCGCTGGAAATAGGCCGCGAGGCGCGGAATCAATTGCGCCACCACCTCAACCTCCACAACCGCCGGGTAGTAATTGCGCCAGTACGCCAGGCTGGTTTGAAACTCCTGATACATATCGAACGGCTCGTAGCGCAATGGTCCTCTG
>JAICIM010000323.1 GCA_025928885.1 Ktedonobacteraceae bacterium
GTACCTTTCGCCGCTACCGCCTTCTGATTATCCAGCACAGAGCCGTAGATCAGGTAGGGCTGCACATCCTGGGCCATAAAGCAGTTATCCAACCAGTAGGTGTTCTGGCTATGCTCATCCATGACGACGTTGGAGATCATCACGTCGCCAATGCTGCCATTAAGCGTGGCTGCCTTCCCCAGAATATAGATCCCACGAATATGGGTCAGATTCTCCATGATCTCGCGCAACATGCGATACGCGGCCATCCCCAACGGATAGTCGATATTGAGGATAATCGCTTCGCTCTTCGCGAGATAGTTCATATATGGCATGCGACAGCGCGGATCAACGGCCATTGGTTGCAACCTGGAGAGTTCGCAGATCTGGGCATCGATCTCCAGGCCGTAGCGTGCGCCCACGTACCAGATGCCACGCTCCTGCTCCTCCCGCGCCCGGTTCCGTTTAAACTCTTTCCCGGCTGGCGTATTCAACCACTGACGCGCCACAAAGTAGAGGAAGTTCTGCCAGTTGCCGGGTACTCTCCCATCCTGCAACTTGCGACACTCCTCAGTCAGATAGGTATCTGACCCCTTGAGCGCAAACTCGGTCAGCTCGTCCTCGCGGCTGCGGATCAGCCCGGAGAGCAGATTAACGATGCTATGTGTATTGCTGGAAACAAAGTAGACCGGGCGATCCGGCAACCCCAGCGTATCCAGCACATTTTTGACCGGTGTCCACCATTTACGCGTCGCACGCACATACCCCACATGCGATCCACCCAGCATCCGCAACCCGAAACTCTTGCGGTGCCGTCCAATAATAAGCAGGTTTTCCCACAGATGATCGCCCCAGATGACCTCTAACCGCTGCCAATCGTCGGACGCGATATGCAGGCGTTCGCGCAAGACTTTGCTGATCTCGGCAAAAACCGGCGAACTGCGCTCCATCCGCGTCTCTAAGAGCTGGACCGTCGTTGGATCTTCGTTCACCAGATAGTTGATCTTGTTCCATTCAATCTGAAAAGCAACCAGGATCGGGACGATATCGTCGGTGTCGCTGACGCTGGCAACGTAGACCGCCAGCGTCTCTTTGCCATCATAAAACCATTTGCGCCGCCGAGCCGGCGCCGTAACCGCCTGCCATGTATCAACCGGAAGTCCCTGCTGTTGAAACACTTCTTCCGACTGCCCCAACAGTACCAGATTGCAGTACAAAATCGAGGCAGGCAGGCGCAAGACGCTATAAATGAATGCGGACATGTCCGGGTTATATGAGCGTGCGTCGGGGTGGAGACTGGAATCTATATTGTAATGAGCCTGTACTAGCGCTTTCAAGCTAACCTCACCTGAGCTTCGTAACAATGTGTTATACGTACGAATATACAATTCAACATCGCGCTTCCCTGCTTCATGGTATTTCTCGCCATGTTCGAGGGCGGAGGAAATTGTATGCCCTCTGTAGTGATTGATCACCTCATCTTCCATTACCTCTGCCATACTTCCTGCATCGACAGGGAGAGCATTTGCGTACTCAAAATGCTCACTTTCCAATTGCGGATTCATGCGTGGCTGCTCATTCTCACCACGACCATCATTTTTCTGTTTGCGCGGCATTTACGATCTCTCTTTTCTGAGACACCTTCTCAGATTGTCTTTCTCGCTATTATTTCCAGACATTATACATCACGAACGTTACACGCGAGGATTTTTTAGCTGCCAGAGTTCGATGCTGAGCGCGATTTGTGATATAACAGCCCCGCCTCTATTTTGGCTTCTGCATCACAACGATATACTGATGGGCAATATTGGGGATATAGGCAAAGGGGTAGCCATAGGGGCGCAGGCGGGTTCCCACCTGATACCAGATGATTTCGCCTTTGGGGATAAAACCATACTTCTGAGCACGTCGCGTCAGGTCCACATGCGTAAAAATATATTCTCCGCGCTGATAGGCATTGCGCACAATCACAACCATGTATTTACCCGCCTTCAACAAACGATAGCAGGAAGCAAAGACCTGTTCCATTGCATCGAGATACTGTTCATAGTCGGCAAGGTTCGCCAGATCGGCGGGATCGGTCGAGCGCATATCATAGTCGGTCCGTCGATTGACATGCGCTTTAGCATAGCGTCCATTCGACATCGTTTGCTCAAAATGAATGTTATAGGGCGGATCGGTAGCGATAAGATCAAACGAGGCGCTCTCCTGCGTCTCCATCAGCGCGAGACAATCGCCACACAGCATCTTTTGCGGCAGAAGCGTGCCGTTGCTTTCGGCAATAATGCGCAGATAGATATCCACCCACTTCTGGCTGATCTCAATGCCCACCGCCTCGCGTGACTTCTTACAGATCGAGGCCCCGATCAGCGTTCCGCCCACACCAGCAAACGGATCGAGCACCCGCCCGCCCGGCTTGGTGAAGAACTCGATGATCTGGCTCATCAATTGTGGCGGCTTATTGGCTCCGTGCGCCTTGCGTAACTCGTGGCCGTAAGCGGAAGGATAGGTAGTAGTGAGCAGGCTCTTCGTAAAATAGAGCCACTCCGCCCCGGTCAGCTCATTTAACATATTTTTTGCTGAGATACCATCGTTTTCCACAGGGCCGCTCCGAAAAGAAAAATACAACGGGAACTGAACAATGAAACATTCCAATTTTCAAAAACTTGTCGGTTTTTCTAGAAATTCATGCTACTAAACGCGCAATTTTAGCGTACACTAGATGTGAGGGATGTTACTAAAACGTTGGGTCTCCCCATGCCTGGCGTTTCCCCCTGGTAACATCCCTTTCCTGTGTCGCTCAATATGACCGTGCGCATCCAGAAATATTCACAACCAGAAGAGCGTATCTTCGTTACCAGGCATGCGCATCTCTTCACCCTCAATCAGCGGCTTGCGCCATTCACATCGCACCTCTCTATTTAGTAATAACTGTCGGAACACGACATCGTAATCGTCAGATGTAAATAATCCAAAATTCGCCAGCACGAGTTGCTGTCTCAGATCGGGCCAGCGTCGTGGCCGTTGCGCCCGACCAAGTTGCAGGGTATGCTGATAGAGTTGTTGCCTTGCTGCTTCAGTTCGTTCGCGCAGTTGCGCGGTGAACCACTCCTCTCCTAACACGCCACGATGGCTCTCTTCATGCACACGGCGTCGATTGCAACACACAGCATCGTTCATGCAGAGCAGGCTATCCTGGCGGCGCGTGGCAAAGATCAACGTGTAGGGCATCTCTTCCACCAGCGCCGGGCGGGTCTGCATAGGCAAGGGGATGCGCTGAACCGGCAAGAGAAAATGGCGTTTCATCGAGGCGGTGAAGAGATCGAGAAAGCCCTGCACCGCCTGAGTACGCACCCCCTCGTGAGTTGGTAACGTTTTCCAGCGGTCGCTGCGCAACAATGCGGTCAGAGCAGTTGCTTGTGTTGGTGAACGCTGTGCGGCCAGGAGATGCCCCTCGATCTGCTTATGGGCCAGCAACAAACATAGCTCGGTTGGCACGGTGCGCTGATACAACGACGCCAGATCCTCATAAGAAAATAGTGTCGGGCCGCAGGGATTGAGAAGAAAAATAGCCGGAGCCTGCTCGATACCTGCCAGCACTGGCGGGCCAGCTTCCAACCAACTTGCTGCCAGAATGCCGCTCTCTTTTGGCAGCGACCAGGTTGGAGGCACAGGTGTTCCGTTCGCAGTGACACGCCGTTCTTTTCGCCTGCTACTGCCCGCCTCAAGCAGGAGGCCGTAGAGTGTGAAGGTCTGACTCTCTTGCGCCAACGCCTGGGAGAGGGCCGCGATTGGCTGCAGTGCTGGAGGTAACAGAACAGGGGCGGCATCTTTTTTGCGCCGCTTGCTCGTTCGCTCTGACTGAACCTCCTCAACGACGGTGGGAGGGATCGTACTGGCTTTGCTGGTAATGCCCAGGGCATCGACCCAGTAGCAGCGCCGAAAGATGCGTGTGGCAGCCAGGGAGCGACAATAGTTGGCGGCGTAGTCGTGCAATAGCCACGAACGTAAAGAGGACAGGATGACACGTTCGGTGAGACGCCGTGTGCGTCCTTGCACCGACAGATCAAAAGGGGGTTGGAGGTTGTTGTCTAAGTCGGTCCACAGGTTCATCTTGTGTTCATTGTATCACAAGATGGCATTTGCTCACCTTAAAGGCGGAGCTGGCAACGGCAGATCCCATGATAGGCGTAATAAAATCCACTCTTCCAAAACTTCCTCCAACTCGTCCCGACACGCTTCTAGCGTATTCGTATTGGCATACGCACCATCAAAACCTGGAATATCGCCATAATATGTATCGTCATCTAGCAATATTTCATAATGTGCCTGTTTCATCGCAGTTTGTATGTATTCTGTTAGCATTATTTTTCTACTTTCCTCAAAAGGCTTCAATCCAACTTACGAGACATGCATCACACCATTATATTTTATTATCGCTAGTATAAAGCTACACGTAAAAGTACCTTCCCATCATCTGAAACTCAACAACCTTGCTATAATGAATTACCATCTGAAGAGAAGGAAAATGTCATGAGCAACGAGAACAAGAACCGATATGTTATGCCGACCGACAACGCGGCAGAGATGGCACGCCTGATTGAGCAGGGCAATATGGCAACTCGTGCAATGGAGGGTCTGTTCCCGGAGGATATCGATGTCAGCACGATACAGCGTGTACTTGACGTGGCCTGCGGTCCCGGCGAATGGACGCAGGAGGTCGCCTTCCAACATCGCCATATGCACGTTACTGGCATCGATATCAGCGCAACGATGATCCAATATGCTCGTGCCACGGCGCAAGTGCAAAAGCTGACTAACCTGACATACGAGATCGCCGATGCTGCCCAACCGCTCCACTTTACGGACAACACCTTCGATATCGTTAATGCACGTGCAATGGTTAGCTTCCTGCATAAAGATTCCTGGCCCTCCGTCCTGCGTGAATTTGTGCGCGTCATACGCCCTGGCGGCTTCATTGTGCTGGTCGAGGCGGACGATCCGGGACGCTCCAATGGAATGGCATACGAGACGTTAACACAGTTCGCTATGCAAGCGTTGCTGCGCACCGAACACTCGTTTCACCCACTCGGTATCAACTTTGGCATCACGCCTATGCTGGGACACTTTTTGCGCGAAGCCGGTTGCCAGGATATTCAACAACGCTCATATATTGCGGATTATTCGGCTGGTGCGTCAGACCATCGGGCTATGTTTGAAAATATGCGTGTCGCTCAAAAGCTGGTGCAACCTTTACTCATTAAGCTAGGTCTGGCAACGCAGGAGCAGCTTGACGAACTGTACAATCAGTCGCAAACAGAGATGCTTTCAGAAGATTTTCGCGCCCTGATCTACATCCTCAGAGCCTGGGGACGAGTAGAAAAGTAGATAGGCTGCTCATATAATGTTTTTTTCAAACCCGGTAATCTCTTTCGTAAATGCAATTATATTGACATAGACACTCTCGCATGATACGTTTAGGCTTGAAAGCTACAGGCGACCACCCCGCGTAAGATGTAGTGTCAGTATTGTTGCAATAGTCCCTGAGTAAGCATGTAAAACGGGTTGGCAGGAGAAGAAGCATTATGTTCCTGGGAGACGACGGCATCACCAGCTTTATCCACCGCTTTATCCCCTCCACGACGGGAAATTCATCGCGCACGCTGTTGCTGCTGCACGGCACCGGCGGCAATGAAAACGATCTGCTCGATCTGGGACGCCTGCTCGATCCCGATGCAGCCCTGCTCAGTCCGCGCGGCAAGGTGTTAGAGAATGGCATGCCCCGCTACTTTCGCCGTCTCGCCGAAGGCATCTTCGATATCGCCGATCTGACGCGCCGCACCTATGAACTATCCGATTTTGTCGAGGCTGCCAGCATCGCTTACGCTTTTGATCCCAAACAGGTCGTCGCCGTCGGCTTCTCTAATGGCGCGAATATCGCGGGCAGCATGCTCCTGTTGCGGCCTCGCACGCTGTCAGCTGCGGCGCTCCTGCATCCAATGGTGCCGTTCATCCCGGACACCTTGCCTGATCTCCGCAACAAGCCGGTCTTCATCGGCGCTGTCCTGGCCGACCCACTCGTCCCGATCAGCGAGACCGAACAACTGGTCCAGCTGCTGCAAAGCGCCGGGGCCAGCGTTTCGCTCCATCAACACAGTGGCGGCCATGTCATCAGTCATGAGGAAGTACGAGAAGCGCGGGACTGGCTCAAACAGCTTGCCTGACAGCTTCCTGCTTTTCTCTTTGTTACACACCTCTTCTCTCTACGCTGCATCAAAAGCTTGCAAGAAAAAGCCGAAAAATATGCATCTGATCTGAAAAGTAGTAAGAGTACGGAACTGTAAGCAACGAAAGTCTCTTCTTAAAGCGAAGAGGAAGCGAAGAGATCTCGCTTCCTCTCTACACAAAAGCCCTGCATTCAGCGACTTACTTTTTTTGATGTGCCTGGACCGCCTTCACAATCAGGCGATGCTCCACCGCCTTGATGCGCTCGTGCAACGTCTCTTCAGTATCCCCTTCTTCAATGCGCACCTCTTCGCGACAGATGACAGGTCCGGCATCCACTTCCGGGATAACGTAGTGAACGGTGGTACCGGTCACTTTCACACCCGCCCTGAGCGCATCCGGCACCACATGAGCGCCTCTGAAGGCGGGAATGACGCTGCCATCGCTGGTCGTATAGGTGCTACCAGCGCTATCATCGGGAAGCAGCGCTGGATGGAGATTGATGATACGTTGGGGATAGCGCGTGATAAACGCTGGCGTGAAGATCTTCATAAAACCAGCCAGCACGATCAGATCGACCTCGAACAGATCGTGCAGCACCTGAAGCTTTGCTTCGCTCTCCTCGCGCCGCTTCGCCCACGGTAGATACATCGCCGGGATCTTATGCTCCAACGCTCGCTGTAAGCCAAACGCCGCCGCTCTATTGCTCACCACCAGCACGATGCGCGTATTGGGCAGTTGTCCGCTCTCGATGGCATCGATGAGCGCCTGCAAGTTGCTGCCGCTGCCGGAGACCAGCACAGACAGACGCAATGGAACTATGTTAGAATCGGATGATTGCTGTATAGACACTCGGTAAACTTATCCTTCGCTAGTTTTTTCACACCCCACCTTTTCAAGCACAACCAGATAGAATTCCTCTGTTATCATAACAAATTATGCTAATATTTTCTCCTACCATGCCAACGAGCTACTCACCGCTCTCTGCTAGCATCACGCTCAATCCCTGCCAACTCACAACGAGCGCCGTTAGCCAGAGGATTAGCGTGGCCCCGATACCAACAAGCAACGACCAGGTGTAAGGCGATGGCCCCCCCATTGGCACGCCGCACATAAGCGCAATTATGGCGACCAGGGCCATCACGCATAGCAAAATGCCCGTAACATAGTAGAAAGCGACACGAAAGAGGCGGGCCAGCGGCAAAAAATGGAAGCCAACAATGAGGGCTATCGCAGGAGGAATAAACTGGCTTGCTTGCAGCCTGCCAAGCACTATACTGGTCAACGCAATCAGCAAAGCCTCAAGACCAAAGATGATACCAAACCACATCCCGATCTTTTTCCCGGCGGCGGTCTCCTCTGAAGAGGTTGTTTCAGGCAAAGAACGAGCATAGCGTACCAGCATGACCACCAGACCAAGAAAAACGAGCGTCACAAGGCCAATCACGACAAACGCCACAGGCTGAACAACACTATCCATAAAGCCTGCACTCATCAAACCCCAGAGCGCACCGAAAAAGGCCATAAAGAAGATACCGCTTGCAATGCCCATCACAGCCGGGCGCGACAGGTTCGGTCTTTGAGAGGCTTCGGTCATCATGCGCTTCCTCCTGCATACAAACTTCGATGGCTGACCTATCCGCATTGTAACCCATAGAGCAACACAAAACAGCCACTTTCCCTGACCAGATCATACTTTGGAAAGTGGCTATAATGAGCATGAATGAAGCGGTTGGTTGTTGCGGGGGGGGGTGGGGGGGGGGGGGGCCAACCGCCCGCGGCCCCCCCCCCCCCCCGGCCCGCCCCCAACCAA
>JAICIM010000667.1 GCA_025928885.1 Ktedonobacteraceae bacterium
CTATCGCAAGATCGATGATCCCATCGCACGCGAACATATCTCGCAGGTCTGGGGCATTCAAGAGAGCGACCTGCCCGGCCCCGGCAAATCGGCCTATGAGATGCTCACCTCGATCGGTCAGGACGATGGCATTCGCTCCCTGCTGGTGATGGGATCAAATATCGCGGTCTCCGTCCCCGACGCGCTGCGTATCGAGGAGAAGATCAAACAACTCGATTTCCTGGTGGTCGCGGATTTCTTCCTGTCAGAAACCGCGAAGTTGGCCGATATCGTGCTGCCGGTGACGCAATGGGCGGAAGAAGAAGGCACCATGACCAATCTGGAGGGGCGCGTCATCCTGCGCAAACGCGCGTTTGATCCACCGCCAGGGGTGCGCACCGAGATCGATGTTCTCTGTGAACTGGCGTGGCGTATGGGCAAGGGGCAATACTTCTCCTTTACCGATGCGCGACAGGTCTTCGATGAGTTGCGTCAGGCCAGCGCTGGTGGCACCGCCGATTATGCAGGCATCACCTACGAGAAGATCGAGGAGCGGCAGGGCGTGTTCTGGCCCTGTCCCGACGAGGATCATCCTGGCACGCCTCGTCTGTTCCAGGAAACATTTCCGACACCCACCGGACGAGCACGCTTTACGGTTGTGAAGCACGCGCCCCCGGCTGAGGAACCAGACGCGGATTATCCGTTGTACCTCACGACCGGTCGCGTGCTAACTCACTATCAATCGGGCAGTCAGACCCGGCGCGTGGCACGTCTGCACGACATGATGGAGGAGCCGTTTGCCGAGATCCATCCGACAACAGCACGGCACTATAGACTCGCCAATGGGGATCTCGTCAAGCTCTCCACCAGACGCGGCAGCATTGTGCTGAAAGTGAAAGTCACCCGTAGCATTCGTGAAGATACCATCTTTGTGCCGTTCCACTGGGGCGGCCATCTCTCTGTGAACCGTTTGACCAACCCGGCGCTCGATCCCACCAGCCGCATGCCTGAGTTCAAGATATGCGCGGTCAGAATCGAGCCGGTAGAACATGCAATGGAGGAGAACTAATGACTCAAAAACAACGCCTTGTGATTATTGGGAATGGGATGGCTGGCGCTCGGTTCATTGAAGAGGTCGTGGCACGTCAGGGCAATGAGTACTTCGACATCGTGGTATTCGGCGACGAACCTTATGGCAACTACAACCGCATTCTGCTCTCCGGCGTGCTGGCCGGAACGCACGATCCGCAGGATATCTTTATCAATCCACTGGCCTGGTACAAAAACAACCACGTCACCCTGCACAGCGGTAGCCCCGTCACACGCATTGACACCGCCGAAAAGATGGTGTATGCCGACAATGGGGTCGTTGAATACTACGATAAACTGGTGATTGCAACCGGTAGCGCTCCCTTCATCCCGCCCATGAAAAACCTCTACAAAGAGGAGGGACAGTTCCGCGAAGGGCTGTTCATCTTCCGTACGCTCGACGATTGCGAGAGCATGACCAATTATTCCAGCCAGTGCGACAAAGCTATCGTCATCGGCGGTGGTCTGCTGGGCCTTGAGGCAGCTCGCGGGCTGCTCAATCGTGGCCTGGAAGTTCATGTGATCCATCTGCTACCACAATTGATGAATGTGCAACTGGACCCGGCGGCCAGCGAAATGCTACACGAAACGCTACGCAACATGGGCGTGCATCTCCACCTTGAAAAGAATAGCGTGGCGACACTGGGCAGTGAGCGCTTCGAGGGGCTGTTGTTCTCCGATGGCTCGGTCTTAGAGGGCGATATGTGCGTCATTTCGGCAGGCATTCGTCCCAACACCACTCTGGCTAAAGAGGCTGGCATCCACGTTGAGCGCGGCATCGTAATCGCTGATGACCTTGCGACCAGCGTGCCTGATGTTTATGCGATTGGCGAATGTACGCAGCATCGCGGGTGCATCTACGGTCTGGTTGCGCCACTCTGGGAACAGGCGCGTTGTCTCGCTGGTCTGCTCACTGGCAAGCAGGAGCAAAATACCACGTATCAAGGTTCCAAGATCTCTACGAAACTTAAAGTGATGGGTGTCGAACTGGCTGTGATGGGCGCGAAAGAGCGCACATCTGAGGGCGATGAGGTCGTCACTTACTCCGAGCCGTCGCGCGGCATCTATAAGAAATTGATCGTGAATAAAGGACGGCTGGTTGGCGCGATTATGCTGGGGGAGAACGCGACCACGCCTCGCCTGCTTCAGCTTTTTGATCGCGAAGAGGTAATCCCTGAAAATCGTGCGGAACTGCTCTTCCCCATCTCTGGCGATGCTCCAGCCTTCAACGTCGCCGATCTGCCAGATGATGCACAAATCTGTAACTGTAACGGCGTCTCGAAGGGCCAGATCGTGGCGGCGGTAAAGAGCGGCAAACGCAGCCTCAAAATGCTCTGCGATGCGACGCGGGCCGGGACCGGTTGCGGCTCCTGCAAATCACAGGTGCAGGCGCTCTTAGAATTTGCCTCCGATGGCATGGTGGTCGATGATCCCTCGATCCACTACTATGTACCAGGCGTGCCGCTGACCAAGCCGCAACTGATCGAGGCGATCAAACAGCAACATCTGCGCAGCGTCTCAGCAGTTTTCCAGGCACTGGCCGGCGGCAAAGAGGATGCAGGCAGCAAAGTTGGCCTCGCCTCGCTGCTCAAAACAATCTGGGGCAAAGATTACGAGGACGAGCGCGACGCCCGCTTCATCAACGATCGCGTCCACGCCAATATCCAGAATAACGGTACATTTAGCGTGATTCCGCGCATCTACGGCGGCGTGACAACCCCTGAACAATTGCGCCGGATCGCTGACGTAGCCGATAAATACAAGGTGCCGATGGTGAAGATTACCGGGGGACAGCGCATCGACCTGCTCGGTATCCCCAAAGACAAGCTACCTGAAGTCTGGAAAGAGCTGGGTATGCCATCGGGACACGCCTATGCCAAATCGTTCCGCACCTGTAAGACCTGCGTGGGCAGCGAGTTCTGCCGCTATGGTGTCGGCGACAGCACCGGGCTGGGCATCAAGATCGAGAAGCGCTTCCAGGGCATCGAATCCCCCCATAAGATGAAGCTCGCCACTACGGGCTGTCCGCGCAACTGCTCGGAGGCCACGACCAAAGATCTGGGCGCGGTCGCGATCGAGGGCGGCAAATGGGAAATCTACATTGGTGGCGCGGCAGGCTCGCATGTACGCAAGGGTGACCTCCTGTGTACGGTTGGATCGCATGATGAGGTTCTCCTCTACATGGGACGCTTCATGCAGTACTATCGCGAAAACGCGAAATATCTGGAACGCACCCACGGATTTGTGGAACGCCTGGGCATCGATTATCTCCGCCAATTGCTGGTAGAAGACTCTGAAGGTATCTGTCAGCGCCTGGACGAGGCAATCCAGTCCAGCGTCGATGCCTACGTTGATCCCTGGCAGGAGGCGGTTACACCAGCCACGCCCACACAGTTTGTACGCACGCTGAACGTTATTGAGAAACTTCCGGTGTTATCCTAGCCCACTAGAAAGAGGAGCAAAGCTATCATGTCAATCGTGTTACCACCCAACAAAGTCATCTACAATCTGGGATCGCTCACTAGAATCCCACAAGGGGAGGGGCGCACATTCCAGGTAGAGGAGGCCGCAATTGCCATTTTTCATACCCGCAGTGGCAAGGTGTTTGCAGTCCAGGCAACCTGTCCGCACAAAAATGGAC
>JAICIM010000090.1 GCA_025928885.1 Ktedonobacteraceae bacterium
TTCCCCGCTCGGTCCCCTGTTGTGTTTTTAAACCCCCCGCCGCAAAACCGCCCCGCGGCTACGACATTCCCTTGTTTGTTCGTAAAAAATCATTATATCAAGCTTCTGGCGCATTCTCAGGCCCAGGATACCAGGGCAGCGGACCAACCTTGATTGGTGCATCCAGGTTCTTCGGCAGCGGCGGCTCGCTCTCAATCAACAACGAGATATCGCAATTCAGCACATAAGCCAGCCTCGCTAGTGTCTCCATCGTAATATTCGTCTTGGGATCTCTGAAAATACTTCTTACCGTTCTCGTATCCACTCCTGAACGCAGAAACAATTGGCGCTGGCTCAATCCTTTTTGCTCGGCGATTTCTTTAACTTTCAGTCGAAACATATGCTTATTTCCCCTCCAGAATAATGAGTCTAACAATACCCATCGTCAATTTCTAGCCTCCTATTTTTCCGGGGACTTGACACAGGAGCGTAGTAATCAGAAGATATAGATATGGGGGTTATTTCCCTCTGGGTTGTTCTCCGCGAAATGGAGAGAAATTTTAGTGTACTCGCACAGCACGTGGAAGTGAAAGGAACGAGATGAACCAACCGGGCGAAAACCATCTGAACAGCGCGTTTGCACCGCTCAAGCAAAACCTCTTTACACTCATGGTCAGGCATAGGGTGCTGCTCCTTGATCTAGCACGCGAAAGCAAGCAGCATCCCCTGGTTATCTGGGGCATGATTACCGGGCATCCCGTCAAAATCAATCAGGCCATTCAGGTGATACAGGCGCTTAATGCACTTCGACAAACAGACTATACCTGCAATAATCTTGTGCTGGTCGTGGAGGAGGAGACCTATGGGTGATCATCCTGAAGAACTGATCACAACGCCGCTCACTGAAACCTTCCAGCGGCTCAAAATACTGGCAGCAGAAACCAACCTGCTCTACGTGATGGATGTTGTCGCGCTGGAAAAGCTGGCCGCGCTCAATCAGTTGCAGCAACAATCAGATCGTTTCGATCAATATGCGCCTGAACAGAAAGCGCTCGATCTGCCATTCAAACGGCTCTACAACTGGCTGCACGAGTTCAACCAGTATTTCATCCATCGGGACGACCAGACCAAGCTCTGGCGGCTGGGAACCTATCTCAGCAGGAGGCGAGGGGGATGCTAATTTAAGCCATAAAAAGAGCCGAGGAAAGCTTGAGGTATTTTCCCGGCTCTCCTCTTTAGAAGAGTTATTATCCAGCAACGGTTTGCTTGCTATTTTTCCTCGCCTCCACCGCCACCAGTTCTTGCCGCAACCGTTTGATGCGTTGTCGATAGACCTCTTCCGGCTGCACGTCGCCCTGCTTGGGTTTGTCGCCCATGCTCACGTGCCATTTGCGAAACGCCAGCCCGATCTCGGTTTGATACAACGACTTGACGCGCAACCACTGCTTGAACCCGTAGCGCCACAGTATGCGCCGCTCCTCTTTCGTGCGCTGAAACGAGTTCTGCAGCAGCGCGTACTCCTCAACCTTCACCACGCCGCTGCTGACCTCCGCTGCCAGGAACTCGCGAATAATGGCTGCTTCATGGGCCAGCGACTTCATCAAGAAATAGAGGATTGCGATCTGTGCCAGAAATGGGGGAATATAATTGGCAAACAGAATAATCGTTACGATAGTTGTGTCGGTCTCGTTGATGACCAGTCCGTTCGCAAACCAGTCCACAAAATCGAAGGCGCTATGAAACAGGACCGCCACAAGATAGCCAACGATCGGGATCACGATCTGTTGCCAGCGTACGCGTGTGTGGCGAACATAGCCCAGCGCCACGCCAAAACAGATTGTAAATGTAGAATGACTGAGCCAGCCCAGCACGACGCGCCCAATAATCAGTACCCAGAAGAAGTCTTTCGTGTTCTCCGCAAAGTAGCCAAAGTTTTCCACCAGCGCAAAGCCAGCTCCGATCAGAGCGCCGTAGACAATGCCATCGGTCACATTATCGAACTCGTCGCGCAACAGCCAGTACATGATCAGTATCCCCAGCCCCTTAAACGCCTCTTCAGGGATACCGGCATTCAGGCCGAGGAGCAACGAACCAAGCGGGTTGTTGATATCGCCCAGCCAGTTCTGAATCATAGTGCCGCCGAACGCTTCGATCACACGCGATGGCGGGACCGCGATAATCGCCCCCCATAAAAACGCGGCCAACCGCAAAAACCAGGGTTCCCGCTCAAAGCGATCGATAAAATTGGCCAGCAACACAATCGCCAGCGCTGGAATTAGCGGGACCGTCAGTGCAACGACGATGCTGGATGTCCCCTTCTCCGTCAGGGTGGAGATACCGATTAGACCGCTCACAATCAAGGTCACGATGACGCTGATGGTAAGGATAGCCAGCCCGAGGCCACCGATCACCCAGCGCATGCGCTTGCCCACACCTTGCGAGAGGGCAAACTGCATAGTCACACCAACGCCCAGCAGGTTCTCTTCTTCGCCTTCCGCCCAGGAAAAGCCCAACTCCGAGGCTGCGCCGTTCGCAACAGTAGAAGGCACAAGCGGCCAGCTCCAGAACTTCTTCACCGAGACTGCCGGTAGCTCACCCGTTTGTCTGGTCCCAATACCACCGTTCAATTGCTCATGCGTCGAGTTTCCATTGTGAGAGCGCTCTGTTGCAGACAGCTCGGGATAAAGCGAGGACAACTCGACGGTTGGCTCCGGTATCTGATTTGCCTCGTCCAGTTCCCCCTCTTGCGGTGCCACCAGTTGCAAGATGGTGCTTCCCAATACCAGAAAATCCTGGGGCTTCACCGGTAAACTGCTCCCACCGGGTACAGGGCGGCCATTCACGCGTACAGTATTCTGCCCCGTGAGATTCACAATATGCCACCCCTGTCCATCCTTTATCAGCCGGGCATGCTCACGGGATACCGTCGGGTCCATCAACAGGATATCGTTGTTTAGCGCTCGTCCGATAGTTGTCTCGTTGCGCGTCAATAAATGCACCAGCCGCTCTTCTGGTATCCACCCTCTGGGATGATGCGTTCCCTGAAGATCCGCAGGCACGTTAGCGGGCAGACGAACACGCACAACACGTAGCGCACCGTAGTTTTGACTCATGCTCTATTCCTGGGGCATAAGATTTTTATTTTGCCTGTCTCTATTTTTTTCTGGCAATATTGTACTCTATTTTGCTGGCATCATTTTGTTGGTGTCACATCGACCATCGTCCACTCAACCTCAGCACTACTATACATGGGAACGATAATGATGACAAGAGCATACTACACCACACGTGTACGCCCCATACCCATTGACGTTTTGTAGCCAATCCCGCAATAAAAGGCCAGCTCTGCCAGGAGCAAAATTTGTTGCCGCACCGTCAGGGGCGAGTCTGATCTGCTATCCGGCCCACGCAAATGATACCTGCATGTACCAATAAAGCCCGGTTGCAGATGCGTGGTAAATCTCACATGATGCGTTCGCAAATCATAATCGCTGATAATAATCCCATCATCCTGTATATATTGTTCGATGCGATCCGACTCAATCACTCCCACCAGATCGGGCGAGGCTATATCTTCCCAGCGCCGTATCAGGCTGGGGAAGATATACTGAGGCAGCGGCAAACGCGCATAGTGTGGCCCGTAGCTCCGGCTGCGTGCATTACTACGATTAAACGTTGTCAGCGAGTTAAACTCGAACCTGAAGTTCTCCCCACCGGCCAGACGATGCGCCTGTATCTGCTCCACAAGCTCTGCCAATGGCGTAAACCCGGTCCATCCCGTACGATCGTCTTGATCCAGAATCACCTCTTCCAGCAGAAATACCTGCTTGCCGATCTGCATAAATGGTGGCCGCCCCGTTCCCCCCGTCAGTGTAGAATTGTGGAAATTCATCAGCGTATCATAGAAGAGAGGAAACAACTCGCCCAACAGCAGCGTAATGCGCACGCTATAGGTCTTCTCAGGGTCCAGGGGCAGGTGGATATTCTCGCGCTCGGCCTCCAGCATACGCGCTGGTGGGAAAGGAAACAGCAAGCTGGAACAGGTAAAGAGTCGGCGCTTATTCCCATCATGGAGCCATGTCGCCACCTCCGGTGCCGCCTCACGTATCCAGCGCATCCAGGCACCATGTACCAGTTCGCCGGAGAAGGCCATCAGCGTGCCGTGCTGAATCGGTCGTAATTTCAATAAAAGCGCATACAATTTAGCGGGTGTAGCAGCAGAAGACAACGGGAGATCCATCATACACAGTCCTCGTTCACTTTCTATCGTAATGCATAGTATTTGCAGGCCATCACTATTTTGCTCTGCCTGGTACGACAACCCTGAGAAATACCCACGCTCTATTTTACACGCTTTTTTCATTTCTAGCGAGAGATATGAGAATGATAGATTTCAGCAGGTTTCAGCAACGTGGAACGTTATCTTGCAGCGGGCTGCTAGACAGGAATGGTACTATAGAATGAACAGATTTCAGAAGAAGGGATAGCATTTTATCTACATAAATTGATATGAGTAGAGCAACACAGCACCTCGATTCCTGGGTATTGCACCTTTTACAGCAGACCGCCAGCTATTTCAGCAGCCAGCAACGCAAAGCCTATCTGGTGGGCGGCTCCGTACGCAATCTTCTGCTCGATGAACCCGATACGGATTGGGATATCGCCACCGATGGCGACGCCGCGAAAATCGCGCGTCAGCTTGCCAACCAGCTTGGCGGCTTTTATGCGCATATGCATGATAAGGCCAGCCGCGTCATCGTCAAAAACGATATGCAGGAGATCAGTTTCGATATCGCGCCGCTTCAGGGTCGCACGATAGAAGAGGATCTGCGCGAGCGCGACTTCACGCTCAACGCCATCGCTGTTCTGCTTTCCGCTGTTATTGCCTATCTTACAACAGGTGAAACGCTCCCACTCATCGATCCCACAGGTGGGCAGGCCGATCTCAATACGCGAACTCTTCGCGCGGTCAACAGCTCGATTTTCAAATACGATCCCTTGCGCATGTTGCGGGCCGTTCGCTTCCGCATGCGCTACCATCTCACCATCGACCCCCGCACCGAAAAGATGCTGATTCGCGACGCGGCCCTGCTACCCCACGCTGCCCCTGAGCGCATCCACGACGAACTCTATGCTATCCTCAAGCCAGAGGGGGCCATAGAGCGCCTGCGCTATCTCGATGCACACGGCCTGTTCACAGCACTGATACCCGCATTTATCCCGGCTCGTGATATGCCCCAACCCTCACTGCACCATTGGGATGTCTTCGACCACTCGCTCGAAACCGTTGCTACACTCGAACGGTTGCTTGCCCTGCTGCAACAAACGCCCGCAGAGATTCAGCACTCTCAACTGCATGTAAACGGCCATGACGACCTGATCGCGCTCCACGATCTGCTCATTGAAGCGGAGCAACAACACATTGTGAGCATCCCAGATCTGCTTGCACCTCCTATGAAGCTGGCGGCGCTGCTCCATGATATCGGCAAGACGGTAACCTATACTGTAGATGATGAGGACCATATTCATTTCTACCATCATCCCCAGGCCGGAGTGCCACTGGCGCAACACATCATGAAGCAACTGAGCACCAGCACGCATGATCGGCGACTGGTACAGCAGGTCGTTGCCCATCATATGCGCCCCGGCCAGTTGAGCCATGATAAAGTCACCGAACGCGCCATCCGCCGCTATTTCGTCGAGCTGGGACCGACCGGCATTCACGTTGCGCTGGTCGCCCTCGCCGACCATCTCTCGATGCGTGGCCCCCAACCGCTGACGGAAGCCTGGGAGCGCCATCTCGCCACGGTACGCCTGCTCCTGACGCGCTATATCCGCGAACGCTCCCGCATCCTCCCGCCCCGCCTGCTCCAGGGCGAAGAACTGATGCGCCGCCTCCATCTGGCCCCCGGCCCAATCATCGGTGAGCTGCTCGAATACATCGCAGAAGCCCAGGCAGAGGGACGCATCCATTCCAAAGATGAGGCGATATGGCTAGCAGAAGAGAAGCTCAATCGCGAGAAATAGCAATGACAAATGTGTCGTAGTCGCGCGACTTTATCGCGCCCCTGCCGCCATTCCAACGCGTTTACCACATCGGCATATGTGAGAGCAACCCCATCGGGCGGTTGTTCCCTTTAGTACTTTGTGTTATAATAGAGCGACGTTAAAGCGTTAACTCACACATCCGCAAAAAAGTGCCTGATCCGTCGTATTACAGCAATTTGTGCCAGAAGTTGTCTGCTTATCTGCTCTTTATCCATCAAGTATCATGTTATACCAACTACTCAATTAAGAACATTTAACCTATGAGAAGTGTTGACAAGACCACTCACATGACGTACCATTACCAGTGGCTAAACTTCTAGAGGCGGCACTTGTAGTCGCCTCATTTGCCACTCTTGGAGAGCTGTGTTGAAGACGATAGCGATATTCTATCAGGGACGAAAACAGGATACATCCAACTTTGCCGCCCAATTGAAACCCACTCTGCAACAACAGGGATACGATGTTCGCGTCATCGATATTCGCGAGGAGGGCGAAGAGTGCGCCGATCCATCGC
This sequence comes from Ktedonobacteraceae bacterium, assembly GCA_025928885.1. Taxonomy (GTDB): domain Bacteria; phylum Chloroflexota; class Ktedonobacteria; order Ktedonobacterales; family Ktedonobacteraceae; genus JAICIM01. Next base: position 6,542 of record JAICIM010000090.1, read on the forward strand.
TCAAAGGTTGCTCGGTTGTACTTGTGCTTGGCGGCGATGGAACGATTGTTCATGCCGCACGTCTCTGCTCCTGTATCGATGTTCCGATTGTCGGTATTAACTTTGGTCGTGTGGGATTTCTGACCGAACTGGAGCCAGGCGATGTCTCCAGGGATCTCTCCTATTATTTAGAAGGTGATCCGTCCGTCTGGGTCGATAAACGAGCCATGCTCCGTGCGGTGCTGGAACAGGATGGCCGCAGCGAGGAATTTCTGGCGCTCAACGAGATCGTCATTGCTCGTGGCACATGGCCGCGTGGCGTACAGGTGCGCGTCTGGGTTGATGACTACTACTACAACACCAGCTACGCCGATGGTATGATCCTGTCAACCGCCACCGGCTCAACCGCTTACAATATGGCGGTTGGCGGCCCGCTCCTGCATCCACAGGTACAGAGCAGCGTCCTGACACCCATTGCGCCCCATCTCGCCTCTGATCGCTCGCTGGTCCTGCATCCAGAGGCAAAGGTCAAATTGCAGATATTTACCCATTCACAAAACGGCGTCTTTTCCGCCGATGGGCAGATGAATCGTGAAGTCAAAAACGGTGCCATTGTCACGATCCAGAACAGCCCGTACGTGACCCGGTTCCTTAGACGAAGGCCACCTACGTATTTCTACCAGATTATCAATGATAAATTAAGAGAAGATAGCGCACAGGTCGCCGAAAATCGCCATGTTACTTGAGTTAAACATCAAAGACTTCGCCATCATTGACCGCCTGCACCTTCGTCTTAACCGCCTCTTCAACGTTTTCACCGGTGAGACAGGCGCAGGCAAATCAATTATTATCGATGCAGTCAATGCATTGCTTGGCGGAAAAATCGGAGCAGAATTCGTTCGTGCAGGATGCGAACGCGCCACCGTCGAGGGGGTTTTCTCGCTCGAAGCGCTTCCTCCCGTGAGCGCGGAATGGCAACCAGTTGAAGAGTTTGCCTACGCCGCCACCGGGGCCAGCACGATGTTCGAGGCGCTCGAACGTGTCGAAACAGCCTCGCCCAACCATAATCACAGCGACACCAGCAGTGCCGATGCACGGGTCGCCCTCGCCTCTCTGCTCCACGAATACGATATCGAACCCGAAGATGGACAGTTGATCCTCTCGCGCGATATCTTCCGCTCCGGTCGCACGGTTGCCCGCGTCAATGGCCGCGCCTTCTCTCAGCAGTTGCTGCAACAGGTGGCAAGCTGGCTGGTCGATATTCATGGTCAGAGCGAGCACATGACCCTACTTCGCAGCGAACAGCACATCAATTTCCTCGACCGCTACGCCGAACTCCTGCCGCTGCGTGAGGATTTGAGCCGCAAAGTGGCCGAGTGGCGCACCGCCCGCAAAACGCTGCAATCGCTGCAACAAAACGAGCGCGAACAGGCGCGTCGGGCCGATCATTTGCGCTTCGAGATTGAAGAGATCGAGAAGGCCAACCTGCATGCGGGCGAGATCGAAGAACTTGAAGAGGAGCGCACCGTCCTGAGCAATGCGGAACGCTTGCGCGAACTCTGCACCCTGATCTACGGTGCTATCAAAGGGTCCGATCTTGGTGGAGGCGACGATTTCACGCCTGCCCTCGACCAGTTGCGCACGGCTCAACACAGCCTGAGCGATCTTGTGCGGCTGGATAGCAGCATGAGTGACTCCGCTGATAGCCTGGCCGAAGCGGTTTATCAGCTAGAGGATGTCGCCGCCAACGTCAGTAGCTACGTCACCGATATCGAGGACAATCCCCGTCGTCTGGAGGAGATAGAAGAGCGGCTCGATATGATCACCCGGCTGAAGCGCAAATATGGCGTGACCATCGAGGAGATTCTTCAACGAGCGGATGAGGATCGGGCAGAGCTGGATACGCTGGTCAATCGCGACGAGCTGGTTGCCAGATTGCAGCAGCAGGACGGACAGTTTCGCCAGGAGATCGGGACCATCGCGCAACAGCTCTCCACACGTCGCAGCGAGACCGCACAACAGCTGGCAACGGCAATGGAAGAGCAGTTGCACGACCTCAACATGCAACGCGCACGCTTCCAGGTGGAGATCAAGCAGGAACCAGACCCGCAGGGAATCCCGGCCACCCTCAACGATCAGCCGCAACAAACCTACACCTGCGACCTGACCGGCATCGACCACGTACAGTTCTTGATCGCTCCCAACCCCGGCGAACCGTTCAAGCCGCTCACCAAAATCGCCTCCGGTGGTGAAACGTCGCGCCTGATGCTGGCCCTCAAAACCATTCTCGCCAGCGCCGACGCCACGCCCACGCTGATCTTTGACGAGATCGATTCGGGCATCAGCGGACGCAGCGGTCAGGTTGTCGGCGAAAAGCTCTGGCAGTTGACGCACAACCATCAGGTGATCTGCATCACCCACCTACCACAGATCGCCGCCTTCGCCGATACCCATTACAACGTCAACAAGCAAATTCTCGACGACCGCACCATTACCGTCGTGAACGAGCTACGTCCAGAACAACGGATACGCGAGATTGCTCACGTTATGGGCGGCAACGTGACCGAGTTCTCGATGAAGAGCGCCGAAGAGATGCTGGCCCGCTCCTATCTCTGGAAAGAGAACTGGACGCGGCTGCATAATAATCATGTGTAGCGACAATCCCTTGCGGTTGTCGCGGTTTATACATGTTTATCTGTATTTGCCCGCGACAACCGCAAGGGATTGTCGCTACACATGATTATGGTAGTTTTACCTCATTTTATCAGATATCTACATGCCAGAACGCCTCGCCCTTCTCAGCAGCCTCCTGAAGCACACACATTTTCTCTTCGGACTCGATCCAGCGATCAAAGACATCTGGCGTACATAACAGGATACCAGCGGCGGGCGCAAATTGCTGTGACAGTGCGCATTGCAGCTGCTCCAATCCTTCCGCCGACACCTCCAGCTCTGTTGAGAGCTTCAGCGCCTCAAACGTCGTCACATAGGTAATGACGCCCTTCTGCACTTTCAGGATCAGGCCAATATTGGTCGTCGAGCCATCCAGAACGCCCACGGCAAGCGTGGCGACCGGCGGCAACTGACTCATAAAATGCTGAATGTCGCTGAAGGTCCAGCCATGCCAGTGGCCGGGATGAGGAGGGACACTGACGTAGCCATCGGAGTCGCCCCAGAGCAGGTGGTAGACCCGCTGATAATACTCGTCCAGGTGCAGTGAGCGCTGCGGCGTGATCTGTGCCTGATAGGTCACCGCCGCCAGATGGCGCTTGTTGATGACGTGGACGCGATCCCATTTGCCCTCTCCAAAGAGTTGTCGTGCCAGCCCTCGCGCATCGTCAACTCTTCTCAGCGACGGATCGCGCCGCGCCCCAAGCTGCGTATCAAAAACCTTGAGCAGCGTACCGTTATCATGCAGCACAAACAGCCCATGCTCTCCTGGCTGCGCGGTACGGATATACTGGCCCGGATCGAAAAAGCGTCCGATCGCACGCCACGTTCGCGGGTCCAGATCGGTCACGGTCCAATGTGGATCAATCACGAGCCACCTCCCAGATCTGTATGCTATACGGTTCCAGCGTCACCGCCAATGTATCGCCCTCCACTGCGGCTTCGCCATCTCCCCAGGCCGGACGGAAGCTCTTTGCCCCCGCAAATTTCACCTGCGTACTGACACACGTCGCGGCAGGATTTGCCGCAAACAGCAACGTCTCGTCGCCGTTTTGCAAGAGATTCACCTCGATCTGTTCGGCATCACAGGAGAAAACTGAGGTGGGAAGGACCTGTTGAAGCGCCTGCTCAACCTCGTGCTGTCTGACCCAGGTAATCCGTCCCTGCCCAAACGCAATCTCGCCCGGCTCCTTCACATGCAGGGCCAGCACCTCCGAGAGCTGCAACGCAGGATCGAGATAGGGAACGCCCGGTCCCAGCACCAGATGCCCGCCAGCATGGACATACTCTAATAAGCGCTGCTGATCGGCGACATCCATAAAATCGGCACAGGGGACGCAGATCAGCGGATAGCGCTGCAAACGCTCCAGAGGAAGATGCGTGTCGGCCAGATCGTAGTCAACCCGCTGCTGCTTGAGCGTCTGCAACACCGTTCCCAACCAGTTGTGCCTGCTGTTATCATTTGCCTCTGCCTGCACATCCCAGCGGAAACCCAGATCCAGATCAACCTGAAACAGCTCGCGCGGGAGGCCATAAAGATCGGCATGGGCATAATGCAGCGTCGAGGCCATCGCCGCATAGCGTCCCAGATCGTAGTTCAACAGCACCAGCGCCGGGGTTTGCCGCTCAAAGTTCCAGAATTGATAGCGATGGAGGAACGCAAGCAAGCGCTCAAAGAAGCTGGCGTAGTCCGGGCGCAACGTGCCATGCCGCGTAATCGGACAGCCCTGCCAGCGGTCGCGCTCCACCAGCATATAGAAGTTGATGGCCTTTAAACCGTGCATCAACGCGGTCAACGTAATGAACTCTTGCTCATCGGCCAGCGTCGTACGAGGGTGATGGCTCCAGAGGCCGCTACCAAACTCCGGCACAAACGGCAAGCGCGTCGCACCCGCCAGGAAGCGCATAAACCAGACCGCGCCGCTATAGCTCTCTTTATTGCGATAGAGATTCAGGCCAACCCAATCGATGTCTTCTTCAGCCTCCATGCGCGACAGGTCCAGCGGCGTACTATATTGATAGGACACATCATGAAAGATCGGTACATTTTGGATGCCCCGCTGGCGCAACATGCGAGCGATACGCGCCACACACCAGCGGATCTGGTATTCTTTATAAGCAACCCAATCGATATGCCAGGGAACGTCCTGGCGCTCACTTACGGTACAATCACGCGGCGGCTCAATCGCGGCGAAATCGCTGTAAACTGTGCCATAGGTAGTATTGAGCGCCTCAATGTTGTTGTACTGCTCACGCAAGAACTCGCGATAGAGCGCAATCGAAGCGTCGCTATAATCGGTCGCATAAGGCTGCTCGTGGAACATATAACAGGTCTCGTTATCGCTCTGCACAGCCACGACGCAACCGCTCGGGGCGAGATGACGCGCAATAATCGGACAGATCGCATCAAACCAGGTGCCAACGGCCTCATAGAAGGTCTCGCTGGCATAGGACGGCACCGGAAACTGGTGCGGCGGATGTAATCCCCAGGCCGCATCCAGGTGGAGGCTGCCAACACCGCTGCGGGCCTGAACGCGTGGGTCGAGCAGTACCCATTCGGGGAAGCCAAAATCGGTCAGTTCGGCGTTGATCAGCGGTCCGGGGCGCACCTGCAACCATAATCCCCGCTCTTCGCACAGGCGCATGAAGGCCTCGACATCCTTGCGCTCATCTTCCTGCCCCCAGTCGTAGTGACCGGGAGAGGTTTCGTGGATCGACCAGGGAATATAGGTCTCGATCATGCCAAAGCCCAGAGCCAGCACCTGATCGAGAATCAGCGGCCAGATAGCCCGCTCCAGACGCCAGTAATGCACAGCACCTGAATAGACAGGCACGTGTTTACCATCAATCAGTAATCCAGTTGTAGAGAGACTGACACCCAAAACGGTCTCCTCTATAGAAAAATATCATGAGAAACGTCTTGTTCCCCATGATCCATATTGTAACACTACCCTTTAACTGCTCCAGCCGTCAGGCCAGCTACCAGATAGCGCTCCGCAAACAGGTAGAAAATGATCGCCGGCAGCATGGTAATCGTCACAAAGGCCATCGTCAACGCCCAGTCGGTGCTGTGCTCGCCCTGGAACTGCATCACGCCCAGCGGCAACGTCCAGAGTTGCTGACTATTAAGGACCAGCAACGGCAACAGGAAGTTATTCCAGCTACTCACCATCGTTAACATGCCAATCACGGCCAGCGAGGGGCGGGCCAGTGGCAGCAGAATGCGCCAGAAGAAATCGATCTTCGTGCCACCATCGATGTAGGTCGCATCTTCCAGCTCTTGCGGAATCTCGCTGAAGAAGTTGCGCAAGATCAGCACGGTGGTGGGCAGACCAAAGGCCACCTGTGGCAAAATCAGGCCAAACAGCGTATCAACCAACTGGAGGTTGCGCAACGTGATATAGAGTGGAAGAATAGCCATCGTCGCCGGGAACAGCAAGCCAAACAATAGCACGTTAAACGCGATCTCGCGACCACGAAAAGGGATGCGAGCGAATACAAAAGAGGCGGGGCAGGCAATAGCCAGCAACAGGAGCACCGTTGCCAGCGTCACGAGCACACTGTTCACTCCTAACTGCCAGAACGTGCCATCGGTGAGAATACTGGTGTAGTTTTCCACGTGCCACACGGTCGGCAGTGCAAACGGCACAGAGGTTAGCTCGGCATTGGTTCTAAAACCGCCAAGAATGGTCACCACAATCGGCACAAGGACAAAAAAAGCCACTACTACGAGAATGAGGTAGCGCGGCAACAACGCTGCCGAAGTCGCCATCGTGCGCCGTCGCTGAACATATTGCATAAGGGACTCCTTTCTCTCCTATCCTTCGGTGACGCTACCGTCCAGATCCTGGCGCATAATCACACGCTGGTACATCAACGCAAACACGAAGCAGGTTGCAAACATAATCACGCCAATTGAGCTGCCATAGCCCATTGCAAAGCTCTGGAAACCGTATTTCATCAGGTAAGTTGCCATCGTCTCGCTGGCATGGACTGGGCCACCGTTGCTCATGATCCAGATCAGATCGAAGTATTGCAGCGATCCCAGAATCGAGAGGAAGATGGAGAGGCGCACAATGCTGCCAAGCAGCGGGATCGTAATATAGCGTACCACCTGGAATGTGGAGGAGCCATCGATGCGGGCGGCATCAATTACCTCATCTGGAATATTCTGGATCGCGGCGACATACAGCACGAGATGCAGACCAAAGTATTTCCAGAGCATGACCAGGAAGATACTGAGCAGCACAATCTTGGGATCGGCAAGCCAGAGTTGGGGCTGAAATCCTGGGATCACGTGCTGCAAGACCGTATTCATTAATCCACCGTCTGGTCGATAGATGAACTGCCAGATCACGCCGGTGACGACATCGGAGAGAATATACGGCATGAAGAAAATGACCCGGAAAATGGCGCGACCGGGCAACGTTTTGCCGATGAGCAGCGCCAGCATCATGGCGAACGGAAGTTGCACAAGCAACGAAAGAACAACGATCAACAGGTTATTGGCAACAGCTTTTAGAAAGACTTTATCTGCAAAAGCAAGCCCATAGTTTTTCACAAAGACAAAATCTGTCAGAGCGCCCAGGCCATTCCAGCTAAAGAGGCTGTAGTAGGCGGCCTGGATCACAGGGAACAGGACGAACACAAGGTAGAGAATGGCGCTGGGCAATAAAAAAAGTAGAATCGTCCCTCTGAGCCTGGCGTTCTTCTGCGGAGATTGCACGGGCAGATCGATCTGTGGGGCCTCCTTCTTATCGGTGGAGGAGATCAGTTGCATAGGAAAATCCTTTCCAATTCTCAACAGAGAGAAGAGTACAGGAGTTGTGGAAGCGTGAATGTATAGATCACGCTTCCACAATCATAGCTATCTCCTGCTCTATTTCAGTGCTGTGGCTGCTGCATCTTCAACCAATTGAGCAGCCGCATCAGGTTTGGTGGAGTTGGCATACAATCCTTGAGTGCCATCGAGGACTGCCTGCGCGACCGCAGGAGGAAGGTACTGGTCGTAGTAGAGTTGGAAGTAGGTGGCGTTATTGATCGTTTTGACCACTTGCTGTTGTAGAGGATCAGTCACCTGAGAAACGGACTCTTTCGCCGTCGGCAGGTTCACGCCATCCTTCGCCAGCTTCGACTGGTTCTGAGAGCTGGTCAAGAACTTCAAGAAATCAACGGTCTGTGGAGGAGCATTTTTGCCGATAGCAAAGCCATTGCCACCGCCAAAGACATCGGCAGGGCCGCCTGCGCCGCCCTCAACGCTGGGGAAGGGGAAGAAACCAAGCTCCGGGCCTTTTTTATCGGTCGCAGCATTTTTATCGGTCGCAGGCGCCCACTGCCCCATCAATTCCATTGCAGCTTTGCCGTTGCCCATCAGCGTGGACTGATCGCTATACGCGGCGCCCAGAAACCCTTTCTGGAAGGGATTCAATGCTACCAGTTCTTGCAGATGCTTGCCAGCAGCAACAAACGAAGGAGAGGCGAAAGAACCACTGCGATTATACGCTTTCACAAAAGCATCTTTGCCGCCCATGCGGACCGCAAGGTATGCCCAGTAGAAATGGCCTGGCCATTTATCTTTTTCACCCAGCGCAATCGGGGTAATGTTTTTGCTTTTCAGCTTCTGAACATCCTGCAAAAACTCGCTCCAGGTCGTGGGAGGTGCCTGAATACCAGCCTGCGCAAAGAGCGCTTTGTTGTACCAGAAA
>JAICIM010000085.1 GCA_025928885.1 Ktedonobacteraceae bacterium
GCCTGTTCGCGCTCCAGAGCCTCGAAGAGCGCCTTGAAATTGCCCTCGCCAAAGCCGCGTGCGCCCTTGCGTTCGATCACCTCAAAGAAGACCGTCGGGCGGTTCACAACCGGGCGCGAGAAGATTTGCAGCAGATAGCCCTCGTCATCGCGGTCCAGCAGAATACCAAGTTCCGCCAACTGCTCGATATCCTCATCGATCTTGCCGACCCGCTCAGCAGCCTGCTCGTAGTAGGATCGGGGCGTAGCGAGAAAATCGACGCCGCGCTCCAGCAAATTGCGCACAGTGGCGATGATATCGGGCGTATTGAGGGCGATATGTTGTGCGCCAGGACCGCAATAGAACTCCAGATACTCCTCGATCTGCGATTTCTTCTTGCCTGGTGCAGGCTCGTTGATGGGAAATTTGATGCGTCCGCTGCCGTTCTGCATCACTTTGGACATCAGCGCGGAATATTCGGTACTGATGGCGCGGTCGTCGAAGTGGATCAACTGCGTAAAGCCCATGACGCGCTCATAGAAAGCAACCCACTCGTTCATCTTGCCCAGCTCGACGTTGCCAACGACATGATCGATCGCCGCCAAACCAGTCGGGTGCGTGCGGCGCGGCTGATCGGGTGAGACGGGATGATAGCCGGGCAGGAACGCGCCTTTATAGTCCTGGCGCTCAACAAACGTATGGATCGTATCGCCATAGGTGGCAATCGCAGAAAGCTTGACGATGCCGGTCTCGTCTTTCAGCGTGGTTGGCTCCATCACGCCCTGCGCCCCGCGCTTCGTGGCCTCCTGATAAGCTCGTTCGGCGTTCTCAACGCGCAGAGCAATCGATTTAACCCCATCGCCGTGCAGCTTGATATGTTCGGCCATCGGACCATCCGGTCCCAGCGGAGAGGTCACAACCAGGGTCACATTGCCCTGTTCGAGGACATAGCTGCTGCGATCGCGCACGCCTGTTTCGAGTCCGGCATAGGCAATGGGGACGAAGCCCCAGGCATTACTAAAATAGTAGGCAGCCTGTTTAGCATTACCAACATAGAATTCGAGGTGGTCAAAATTCTGGATCGGCATGAAATCTTGTTCGGACATAAGATCGAACTCCTTCGTTCATTCTTCAATGTACAATCAAACACAAGAAACATGTTCTCTATCATTATAGTATATTATCGACAACACCTGTAAAGGTACAAATCTCGTAGTAATTGTTTTCTATTCAAAAAAGACCATCGCCCCTTTCCAGTGAAGAAGGGCGATGATCTTTTACACAACATTGGAGACTGCCAGCCATGCAGCTAGACGGAACGGAGCGCAACGATCGGGTCGAGCTTGGAGGCGCGAACGGCTGGATAGAGGCCAAAGACCACGCCGATAGAGCCAGAGACGACGAAGGGCATGATCAGCGATGTTGGCGAGACGACAAAGGGCAGATTTGCCAGACTGGTCACGCCCCAACCGATGAGCAGGCCAATAATCAGGCCGATGATCCCTCCTAGCAGGCTTAATGCCAGCGATTCGATTAAAAACTGATTGCGAATATCTTTGCGCTGCGCCCCGATCGACATCCGAATACCAATTTCACGCGTCCGCTCCGTGACCGAGACAAGCATAATATTCATGATGCCAATACCGCCAACTGTGAGCGAGATAGCCGCTACACCCACAAGCAGGATGGTGAGCATGCCAGTAAATTGACTGGCCGTTTGCAACAATTGCTGTGAGTTGAAGAGGCTAAAATCATTGGCAACTCCCTTTAAGAGATGATGGCGTTCTCGCAACAGCGTGCTAATCTCCTGCTGGGCGGGATCGATGGCATCCGTCGAGCTAACCTGAACGATAATCTGATCCACATAGATCGAGTTCTTCAAACGGTTGAGCGCCGTTGAATCAGGCACAAAGATAACATCATCGCTGTTCGATCCCTTCGCCTCCAGCACACCAATCACTCTGAAGAGCTGATCACGCACGCGAATGGTCTTGCCGATGGGATTGTCGCCCGTCGCGCCAAAGAGGTTATCGACCACCGTCTGCCCGATGATGGCGACCGGCTTGGCACCAATCTCATCATTATCAGAAAACCACATCCCCTGCGCCACGTTCCAGTTCTGGATCGACTGATAACTGACGCTGACTCCTTGCACGCGGGTATTCCAGTTTTGATTGGCATACACCACCTGGGCGCTCACAGAAATCACAGGACTAATATTAGTCACATAGTCCACTTTTTTCAGTGCGGTCACATCGCTACTCGTCAATGTCTGCCCGCCCCCGGCTCCAAAGGCTCCACGACTGCTAGAAGCACCCGGAATGATGTTAATGACGTTGGTTCCCAGGCCAGCGATCTGATTATTAATCGCCTGACTGACGCCCTGCGTGAGCGTGAGGGCCGCAATAACGGCAGCGACGCCGATGAAGATACCAAGCGTGGTCAGGAACGAACGGACGCGATTGCTCCACAACGCTTCGAGCGCAATGCGAAAATTGGCACCAACCATGCCACCTGTTGAAAAATCTTTGGGGGTCAGTGCAGGTAACGCCCTTCTTGAAGGTTTTGCGGGAACGATCAGATCAGATGCGGGCGCTTTCGATTGTAATGTACTCACAGGCTAGAACTCCTTCCTTGCCATCTTCTTAGTAGTCGTTATTGGGATTTTCAACCATGATTCGCTGCCATTCCTCTTCAGCAACGCGCGGATTGAGATTCGGTTCATCACGCATCACGCGCCCGTCGCGGAACACCACCTGGCGCGACGTATAGCTGGCGATATCAGGTTCGTGAGTAACCAGTACAATTGTCAGGCCCTGCTGATTCAATTCTTGCAAAAGGGCCATGATCTCAACGCTGGTGCGACTATCGAGGTTCCCAGTTGGCTCATCGGCAAGCAACAACGAGGGGCTGTTGACCAGCGAACGCGCAATCGCCACGCGCTGCTGCTGACCACCCGAAAGCTGCATCGGCTTGTGGTCCATACGTGATCCCAACCCGACCAATTGCAGCGCCTGACGTGCTCGCCGCAAACGAGTCTCTTTTGAGACGCCAGCATAGATCATTGGTAGCTCAACATTACTAAGGGCGCTGGCTTTGGGTAGGAGATTGAAGCTCTGAAAGACAAACCCGATCAGGCGGTTACGTGCGCGGGCCAGCGCCTCATTCTGCATACTGCTGACCTGGCTCCCCGCCAACCAGTACTCGCCGCTGCTGGGACGATCCAGACAACCGAGGGTATTCATAAAAGTTGATTTGCCGGAACCAGACGGTCCCATAATGGCCACAAACTCGCCCGGATACACGTCCAGAGAGACATCACGCAGCGCATAGACGGGAGTCTGACCCAGCATATAGGTCTTCCTCAAGTGTTGCACGCGAATAACCGGTGTGACATTGGGGTTCGCATCAACCACTCCGGTCGCCGTTGGAGTGTGATGCAGCGTGGTTTGATTATGAATATCTGTTCCGTTGGTCTGCTGCTGAACAGCATTGCCGGAGTGTTCCCCTCCAGCTGGGACAGGCGTCAAGGCACGTGAGCCAAAAGCGTTGCTCCACGAAGGATTATTCTGATCATGTGACGACATAGGAAAGATTCTCTCTTTTCAATAGCATTTACCCGTATAGAAGCATATAAAGCTAAGCACTGTTTTCCATGCATTTCTCCCGCGTGTTGCGTGGCTATGAAACATGCGGGAGTTCACTCCTGATCTGTTAGACCTCATCATTGTGGTTGTGCGTCAGTCTATTCAACTCTGACGCACAAAAAAAGTCCCCCATGTGCAGCGGTTGCCATACGATATCATTCAGCATAGCAGCGATAGAAGGAGGCAAGCTACCACTTATTATTTATTATGCATGTATCTATGATAATTATACAAGTCCTGTGCAGAAAGATGATGGAAAAACAGCGCTTGCGGAGCTACGTCACCAGAATGTACTACAATTTCTACGGCGGCGAGGAATGAAAGGTTTGTAATTATGGGATTATCTCCGTTTGCTTTTTCGCTGAAATTGATGAATATTTTTAATCGTGGTCTCATATTTTTGCGTAAAATAATGGATAAAGAGAGGCGTATAGGCCCGTACACCCCCTATACGCACCCTCTCTGCCCCTTATCATCATTTCTCCCCATCTCCTACACTATTTTCACCAGCAATGATTCTCTATCTGTCCAGTAAAGTGAGAGGAAGCGTAGTTGCGCGACTGTATCGTGCAACTACGCTTCCTCTCACTTCAAAATAGAAATGTATCGATATTAATGGCTATATAACTTTCGCATCTCACCTCCATGAGAGCTGCATGCTCCTCGCACGCCACCGGAATGCGAAAAGGTTCCATCACTGCATTCATCAACATAGCCATTCGTACTCCGCCAGAAGCTTTTAATGCAGTTAAAGTAGCTGCAAAAATCGGCAGGTGGGCTATAAATCAGAGTGCCGGGGGTAAAATTGTAGCCCCAGGGATTCCCATTGACGCCCGTTGTTGGTGGTTGTGTCGGCGGGATCGGCGTTGGCGTCGGTGGCTTTGTCGGCACAGGCGTGGGTGTCGGTGGAATCGGCGTTGGCGTCGGTGGCTTTGTCGGCACGGGCGTGGGCGTTGGTGGGATCGGCGTTGGTGGGATCGGCGTTGGTGTCGCAGTCGCTGTCGAGACAGCGGCATCGCCCATCGGTGTCGCAGTCCCTGCATGCGTAGAAATAAATTGAGTGGGCGTCGCCGTCGTCGCCGCCGCTACATGAGAAGATGATTGATTGTTGTTAATGGCTGATAGCGAGCAGACACAGAGCAAGGCGGCAAGGAAAACGGTTACGCAACCAATACCCGTCTGCGCCCACTTCTTTTGCCCCTTATACCAGCTCCAGAGACCCCTCTTCCGCGGTGGTTGAGATGGATAGCCAAATTGTCCTGGGAAAGGTGGCTGATAGCCTACCTGCTTGTAATTGCTATATGGATCATTCGACGGATATTGCCAGGAAGAACCATCAAACGCTGCTGGTCCCTGCTGTGTCGGCTGATCATTGGAAGGCGGTTGATATGAATCGTTGTTGTCCGGCTGATAATACACAAAATCCCCCTCTTGATAAAAGAAACTCATCCAATATATTTAAACTTATCAATGTAGCAGTGGTGACATAAAAACTGTAGAATTGATAGAAAATCGGCGGACCGAGGAGAAAAATACCACAAAGAGGGTAAATCGTGCATTCATTGGAGTCGAGTTGCCTCTCTATAGAGAGAGGTTGGGTACTTTATAGCGAAGAGAAAATTCGAGTAATGCGCATTGTACAATCGCAGGAGAATGTACGCGGGTAGATTCGAGCGACGGAATTTGATTCAAAATGCAGAAAGCTTAAAGCATAAGATGAAGGAAGAATTTTTCTACATTTTTAATACGTTTTTAATATAGTTTTGATCCTTGAGGCTACGCCAGAATAACCTACTATTGTTGACAATAAAATTACCGTATGTTAATATCCGAATGCTGGACAAAGAAATCGTTTTACACATCATCTGAAGCTCGTTGCTCTTCACCGACAGATAGCAGAATTAATGCTTATTTTTTTATAGCGTCACTGAAATCGATGCTATTTTTATTTAGTACCTGAGAGCATCTGATCTCCACCTGTATCTTACCCGAATTTCAGATGCTCTCACATTACATAGGAGAAATGAAATACAGCAATGAAGACAACCTATAATCGACGCCAGGTGTTGCAACTGGGCGCTGGAAGCGTTGCGGGTCTTTCACTCTTGGGACTCGCCGCCTGCGGTGGCAGTAGTGGTGGTTCCTCCTCCTCTGGGGGAACGAAAAATATGCAGCTCTTCTTCTGGGGTGCTGCTGCACGCGACAAACTGACCAGGCAGACGATTCAACTATTTGAGAAGAAGCACACCGATGTAAAGATTACATCGCAGTTCACCGCCTTTGACGCGTATTGGAACAAGCTAAGCACGCAGATTGCGGGTGGCACGCCTCCCGATCTCATTCAGATGGACATGCGCTATATCGCAGAGTATGTCAAAAAGGGTCTGCTGCTTGATCTAACCTCTGCTATTTCTGCCAAAACTATCGACCTCTCCGACTTTGATCAGACGTTGCTGCAAGGCAGCCTCGTAAACGGGAAATCCTATGGTATCCCCCTGGGCGGAAACTATCAGGCGTTCCTCTACGACAAGGATCTGGTTGCACAAGCTAAAGTCACCCTGCCCGACACCTTCACCTGGGACGAGTTCGGCACCGTTTGCGCAGATCTTGCAAAGGCGCTGGGGCCAAATATCTTCGGAACCGGCGACGAAAGCACCAACATCACCGCCTTCGAGATCTGGATTCGTCAGCACGGACTCGACCTCTACACCGCCGATGGCAAGCTGGGTTTCAAAGCGGACGACGTAGCCAGCTGGTTCAGCTATTGGGACAAGCTGCGCAAATCGAAAGCCTGTGTGCCGATCGATGTTGCAGCCGAAGCGATCACCGGTGGCACCCCAACCACCAACATTGTCAAGGGCAAAGCTGTTTTCACCCTCACGCTCTCCAACCTGGTCGATGCCTTCCAGGCGTTGATGCAGCACAAAGTTGGTATTCACATGACACCAACCGGGGGCCAGGGATCACAGGGCGGCATGTACCTCAAAACCTCGCAGCTCATGAGCGTCTCTTCCAAGACCAAATATGTTGATGATGCCACCAGCTTTGTCGGCTTCATGATCAATGATCCCGAAGCGATCAAAGTTCTTACGGTGGAGCGCGGCGTTCCTGGTTCGGCGAAAGCCAAAGAACTCCTCGCCCCTGATCTGACCGCATCGCAGAAGATGGTCGTCGATTACATCAACATGGTGAGCAAGAGTGGTCAGTCGCGGGCCAAGCAGATCCTTGATCCTGCAGGTGCAGGCGCAGTCGAGCAGGCATTTATCCGTACAGGTCAGGCTGTCGGCTTCGGCAAACAAACCATAACCAACGGTTCACAATCCTTCTACGCGGACGCGCAGAAAGCCCTCGGGGGCTGATAACAAAAGGAGTCGGGGCTATGATACCTACCCCCAGCAAGCAGGAACATGATGAGGTAAAGAAAACAGGGCTGAAGGAGAAGCCTGCTCGCGGCTTCAAACTATCGGCAGCGGGGAAAGAGAACCTGGCCGGGTATCTCTTTCTCCTTCCCTGGTTTGCGGGGTTAATAGGACTGACTGCCGGTCCTATGTTTAGTTCGCTCTACCTTTCATTCACAAAGTTCGATTTACTTTCGGCTCCGGAATGGATCGGCATCCAGAATTTTACGGCGATGTTTCAAGACCCACGCTGGCTGGCCTCGGTCAAAGTCACGTTGATCTATGTAGTGGTCTCAGTGCCGCTCAAAATGATCTTCGCGCTAGCTCTGGCTTTGCTGCTCAATCGCGGGTTGCGAGGACTCTCCATTTATCGCGCTGTGTATTACGTCCCCTCATTGCTGGGAGGTAGCGTAGCCATTGCAATCCTGTGGCGTCAGATCTTTGACACCACAGGATTGGTCAATCAGGCATTGGCCCTGATCGGGATCAAGTCCAACACCAGCTGGATTTCCAGCCCAAGCTATGCGCTGGGTACACTCATTATTCTGGCAATCTGGCAATTTGGCTCACCAATGATTATTTTCCTGGCGGGCCTCAAGCAGATCTCGCCGGAATACTACGAGGCGGCAACCATCGATGGGGCGGGAGCGTTCAACCGCTTCTTGCATGTCACGCTTCCTTTGCTGACACCGATTGTCTTTTTCAACATGGTGCTGCAAATGATTGGAGCGTTCCAGGCCTTTACCCCGGCGTTCATCGTCAGTGGCGGAAGTGGTGGGCCGATAGACTCGACGTTATTCTATACCCTTTACATTTATCAAGAGGGCTTTGGCAACCTGCATATGGGCTATGCCTCAGCAATGGCCTGGGTTCTTTTGATTGCCATTACCATCTTTACAGCACTCGCCTTCCTGTCTTCACGCTTCTGGGTGTTCTATCAGGATGAAAGGAGTTAATCAACGATGATTCATCAAGTTGGACGCACAAAGCAACAGGTCTGGACGCGAACGCTTATCCACGCCGTCATTATCATAGGGGCGGTGTTGATGCTCTATCCGGTGCTCTGGTTGATCGGCGCATCATTTAAGCCGCTCAACGAAACCTTCACCAATATAGGTCTCTTACCCCGTACCTGGACCCTGAGCAACTATACGGACGGGTGGAACGCGCTAGACTACTCGTTCGATGTCTTTTTTCTGAACTCGCTCATTGTCTGTCTTGGAGCCGTAGTAGGAAACGTTGTTTCCTGCTCCCTCGCGGCATATGCCTTCGCACGCATAAACTTCAAATTCAAAGCCTTCTGGTTTATGCTCATGCTCGGTACGATCATGTTGCCCTATAACGTGATTGTCGTACCGCAGTATGTCTTATTCAAAGATTTCGGCTGGATAAATACCTTTCTGCCGTTGATTGTCCCTAAATTTCTGGCAACAGATGCTTTTTTCGTTTTTTTGCTCGTACAATTCATTCGTGCCATACCGCGCGACCTGGATAACGCAGCAAAAATTGACGGCTGCAACCATTTCCAGATGTATCTACGCATCATCCTCCCTCTGGCAATGCCAGCTCTGGCGACGACTGCAATATTTACGTTTATCTGGACATGGAGCGACTTCTTTACCCAGCTTATCTTCCTGAATGACCAGTCTGTTTACACCGTACCAGTAGCGCTACGTACGTTTCTAGATGGCACAGGGGTATCGGCCTATGGACAGCTCTTTGCCGTCTCGGTCATCTCGTTAATCCCCATTTTCGGTTTCTTTATTGCCTTCCAACGCCTCCTCATCGAAGGTGTTGCATCGTCAGGTATCAAAGGCTAAAACGACAGGTGTAATACAAACACGCATCCTGGTGGGAGTAGTGAGTTATGATGGCGCGAGGAACAGCCACCGACAAACTGTCTGATGTCATTCAGATGTTACAGATGGCCCGCAAGTCAGGCACTTTACTGGTCAATCGCGACGCCCTGGATCATACGATTGAGCAGGGTGTCCTTATTCTCCAGAACGGACAAATCATTGATGCCAGCCTCGGCCTCTATCGGGGGCCGGAGGCGCTACAGCGGTTACAGGCATGGCAACTCTGCTATTTCGTTTTTCAAGCGCCTACGCAGACGAATAGCCCACCTCTACCGCCTGTACAAATGTCACCAGTGAATCGAAATTCAGGAATATTTGCTCCTATGGGCAAGCCCACAACTGGGCCGCTGGGGTCACACCATGTCCCCCAGCGCACACGGGCAGTGAACGAGATCCTGCCACACTTTAATCGCCTGGGGCTGACACGTCTCCATCGCCAGCTTTTCTTGCTGATCGATGGGCAACGCAGCGTGCCAGAACTGATTATTTTGATCGGCCACCGCACCGATGAGGTGGACACGCTGCTTGATGATTTAGAACGTGCCGGTCTAATTCGCTGGTAGAGAAGGAGGTCATATTTATGTTGCAACGCGAAGCGCCGCCCATGCTACAACAGGAAGCGCCAGGTATGCAAACCAATAGTGCATCTCGGACGCCCAAAAATGCACCTATATCATTTAGAAAAAGACGTTTTTCACTCTCTGTCTATGTTTCCCTGCTGCTGGCACTGACCGCTATTGTGCCGCTGCTGGTCACTATCGGTAGTATTGAAATATTCTTACGCCCCGCCTTGATCTCTCAGATTAGCGGTGATATGGAGAGATCAACGCAAACGCATATCCAGCTGGTCGATACCTATCTCTCTGAGCGTTTAAACGATGTCAAAACGCTGAGCGAGACGGCTTCGGTGAAAACGAAGCTACAAGGCGGCCAGGTCAGCGACGCCGAGGTGCGCAATATTCTCCTGAGCACACAACACCGCGATGTCGCTAACTATATCAGCATTTCGCTCCTCAACGCTCAGGGCAAGCTGGCGCTGGGTTATCCTGCTGCGCCAGCAACACATGGCAAAAATAAATATCTTATTGTACCCGAAGCACAACAGGCTTTAAAACAATCGGGCAATATCTATATCTCCGATGTCTTTTATGACCTTGCCAGCAACACGCCCTCCGTCGATCTCTATGCGCGTGTGACTGACAACAATTTCAACATCATTGGCTATGTCCGCGCCTCGCTGGGTCTCCGTCGTGTCTGGGGGCCGGTGGACAGCGAGCCACAAACCAACGGCACCGGCACCTACGCTACGATCGTCGATCAAAACGGCGTGCGCATCGCCTATACCAATTCGGACCATTCGGGCTTCACACATTCACCGTATCTTTTCAAGGCGATCGGGACGCTCTCGCAAGACAAGCAGAAACAGATCGAGGACGAAAACCTCTACGGTAACGATACGGATGCGGTAGTCACACAGGCTGACGACCAGCTCGCCACCTTCCAGAAGAACGATGGCGCCAACAATATCACCCAGTTTACGCCCGCTGGACAAAACGAAAGCTTTGAGGTTGCACGCTATACCAGCAGCGTCGTTCCCTGGACGTATGTCCTGTTCAAACCGTTTAATGCCGTGACTGGCCTTGCCGATCAACAGCTTATCACGATCTTTATCATCGTCTCGCTGGTGCTGATTATCGCTCTGGGCGTTGGTCTGTTTGTCGGTAGAAATCTCGCTGTGCCGATCCTGCGTTCGGTCTCCCTGCTACGCAAAAGCAACGTCTCTTTGAAAACGCTGGCTGACGAAGAGAGTGTCGTGGCCGCCGAGCAGACCTGGATGGTTGAAGCCTCACAGGTGGCGCTCAAATCGGTGCAATACTACACCAACGCCACGTCCGTTGCCGCCAAGCGCATCAATACCCTCAGCAACGATCTTGTCCGTGATATCCACTATCTCGACAAAGAGAAGTTGCAGCAGTCACTGTATGAGATGATGGAGGCTGCCGCATACATCGAGCGCTCTGTCAAACATCAGGAAACGATGAACGATAGGCTGGCAACGAGTCTCCGCGTCACCACTCAGGCAACTGAGCAGCTCACACGTGGAGCAACCTCGACCAACGAAGCCGCGAGCCAGATGGAATACATTGTGGAACAGCTCACCTCTGTCGTTGGAGAAAGATAAGCAGCTTGCAGGGAAACAAGCGTAGTAGATACATAAAGGGAATGCATGGGTCATGAGTACTACACGTAGACACTTCATTAAACAGGGCCTGGGTGGTCTCGCCGGCCTTTCTCTGCTCGGGCTGGCGGGCTGTGGCACCGACAATGCAAATGCCACCATTAGCGCAAACCAGGCGGAACCCGATAGCGGGACACTGAGCATGCTGTTCTGGGGTTCGGCCACCAGGGATCAGCTCACTCGCGCTACATTCGACCAGTTCAATAAGCAGAACCCGAATTACAAGATCACCTCGCAGTTCTTCACTTTTGATGTCTATTTTAATAAGCTGGACGCCTTGATCGCCAGTGGCAAGGGACCAGATCTTATTCAAATGGATATGCGTTATATCGCACAATATGTGCGTAAACGTGAGCTGATGGACCTGACCGAGATCATCTATAACCAGACGCTGGATCTGTCGGACTTCGATCCGCTTTTGCTCAGCAGTAGTAAAGTCAACAACACGGTCTATGGCATCCCTCTGGGAGGAAACTATCAGTCCACCTTCTACAACGCCGACTATCTGGACAAAGCCGGGATGCAACTGCCGGAGACCTGGAGCTGGGATAGCTTCATGGCCTATTGTACCGAGCTGACAAAGGCGCTGAATGGCACCGCCTATGCCACGCAGGATATCAGCATCGATATCACCTCTTTTGAATTATTCATCCGTCAGCGCGGCCACGAGATGTATACCCGCGACGGACAGGTCAATTTTACGCAGGAAGAGGCTGGTGATTGGTTCAGCTACTGGAGCAAGATGCGGGATGCCCGCGCCTGTCTCCCACATAGCTTGCAGAAAAATCTGGACGTTTCCGGTTCGACGCAGGACAATAGCGTGGTGCAGGGCAAAGCAGCCTTTATGTTCACCCTCTCAAACCTGTTCGAGTCCTCGCAAAAGGCCGCGTTCGCGATTACGCCACAGAGAAGACTGGGCCTCACGGCTCCGCCAACTGGAGGAAACGGATCAAGCCCGGCCATGTATCTGAAACCTTCCCAGCTTCTCAGCATCTATGCGAACACAAAGTACCCACAAACATCTGTCAAATATGCCAATTTTATCTTTAACGATAGTAACGCCATCAAAACGCTTGGCATCGAGCGCGGCATCCCTGGATCGTCCAAAGGGCTGAATCTGCTCCGACCGAAGCTCACAGATATCCAGACGAAGGTGGTGGATTATATCGCCAAAATCTCTGCTAGTGATCTGAGTGCTGTGAAAACGGTCCTTGATCCGCCGGGCGCGGCTAAGGTACAGGATCTGCTCAAATCCGTTGGTAACGATATTGCAGCAGGCAATCGGACCGTCTCCGACGGCGCACAGGCCTTCTACACAGGGGCTAAAAAAGTGTCCGCTGGTTAATAGCATCTTTAACCCAAAAAGCGGTGATAACGCAAGGTGACGTTATCGCCGCTTTTTTATTTCTATAGGCCCACGGCAGACCCGAACCCTGACTGTACATTAATTGTGCCAGCCAATCCTTTGACGGCAAAAGGACTGAGCACGCCCTACCCAGCTGGTCGCCACCGATACTGTAATCAACAATGTCCAGGGAGCCATCAATATCCAGGTGCGCACCAACAGCGACGCTGGCCCCGATCCAATAAAGATGCAGCAAGCAGGTGGAGTTAGCTTCACCTGCTTGCTACCATCGAACCACAAAATAGTTATTGCTTAATGAGGCCGGCATACTCCAGGTCGGCCAGCATAGCAGATACCTCCTGGGGATGACGCCGGATCAAATTCATCAGCTCATAGACTGAGCGCCGCCCATCGATAAGCAAAAATAATTGTCGATGGACGCGGGAAAGACCCAGACGCTGAAAGTCTGGTAAAACCTCTTCAACTTGCCATACCCGATATGGCACACCAGAGTAAGCAACCGGTGGCTCTCGCGTATACGCAGGGAGCGGTTTCGTAACACTTCCTGTTGCTGGTCGGGCAGAAGGAACTGGGGAAGAAGCAGGCGAAGGGAAAGCCGCAGAAGGTAAGGCTTCAAATACAAAATGGCAGGTGGTCCAGGTCATCAGTTTTTTGTACGCGTCCGATCCCTGAACGGAACCAGCATGCGCGTCCATGACCTGTCCATCTTGAAAGGTCATTGCTCCCTCTTCAACAGCATTGTCTACAGCACGTTGTACTCGCAGAAGTCCAGTTCGATGGACAAGTTGAAGCATTTGAATAACATCAGCGAGTTTATCTGTAGCAGTCCCACGTAATTTCATGCGCATTGCTCCAACGACTACTAACTTCAATCGCTGGAATGAGTCATTAACAACTCGTTCGGAAACGCAGTATAGCTAAGAATCCGGGGTTATGGCGAAGCAGTTTCCGAATGACTTCCAGGACAAGCAAAAACGGAAAGGAGAAACAGCGGCAGATCTTCTACGGGAATAGCAGAACCGCGTAAATATCTTACCACAACTGGTGCTGGTTATGTAATAGCTAGAAAACAGTTTCTACTGCAAATAGCATAATAAGCACTTGCATATACGAATGATAGCATGGGGTCAGTGGCTTGTCAATGTCATTCTATCTCTTGAGATAGGGCGAGAGATACGCGCCTGCACCGATTCACCCCCATTAGAAGCTTGTTCTCCCATCATTGCTATGCTACACTAGAACCGTCATATGGCAGAGCGAGGAGAACTCAACACTTTTCGTTAATAAGATTTTAACGATCTATCATGGGAATTGGTTAGCTTTCACGGTAGAGGAGGAACCGTCGCCTGCCAGCAAACAAAAGCAGCTATCACAGGAAGGATATACTTCTATGCCTGACATATTAGATGAGATTCTGGCAAATAACGAACGCTTTCTTCAGCAAACGCAGCTTCCACATGTGGGGCATGCACCACGCAAACATACAGCGGTTGTCACCTGCATGGATTGTCGGCTGGTCAACATGTTTGAGCCGGCTCTCGGGCTGGAGCGTGGCGATGTGCTGGAGCTACGCACTGCTGGTGCCACTATTTCCGCTCCCGAGCGGCCACAGGCTGCCAACGACCTGATTCGCTCGCTGGCTGGCGGTGTCTATCTGTTGGGGGTGCGCCGCGTGCTGGTCATCGGACATACCGAATGCGGCCTGGCACACATCAACCCGACGACGCTGACGGCATCAATGCAGGCGCTTGGCGTCGATCCACAGGAGCTGATCCAGAAAGAGGGCCTGGGCGATCTGAACGGCCTCGTAAGCTGGACCGGGGGATTTAACGACGTTCATGTCAATGTCCAGGAAGTTGTGACCGTCATCCGCAACAGTCCGTATCTCCCACACATTCCCGTCCACGGCCTCGTTATCGATATCAACACCGGCAAACTCACGCTGGTCGATCGCGATACTCGTAGTTCTCTCTAACTGGTTTCTCATACGAGGTATGGCAAGAACAATAGAACTTCATAACCATACCTCGCCCTATAAGTTTACAGATTTCTCCAAACAACATATAGTTATCTGACATATATCTTTCTCGTCTTTATTGTCATGTGATGAGATCTGCTCAAGAGTTATTGAATGGAACAGGTATTTTGCTAATGAAACGCACAGCTATTCGTGATACCCTCTATCTATTTGCGGCCTCACGGCTCGCTTTGCTGATGGTCACTTATTTTGGCTATATTTTGATGACTCTGCCTAAATATACCAATACGCCGGTTGGCTTCAACGCTCTGGTCGATTCGTGGAACCGCTGGGATGCCGCCAACTATACCCGCATTGCGCAATACGGCTACCTCTCGCTGAACCATCCCTACGACCATGCTTTCTTCCCACTCTTCCCGCTCCTGATCCGCTCAGCCGCCTGGGTCTTCGGCAATCATGGCTATGTGCTGCTGGGAATCATTATCAGCAATCTAGCGTTTCTGGCCTCCATGTTTGTGCTCTACCAACTGGCCGAAGATGCGCTGGGAGAACAGGTGGGACGACGCACACTGCTCTACCTCTGCCTCTTCCCGACCGCTTTCTACTTCTTTGCTCCCTATACC
>JAICIM010000093.1 GCA_025928885.1 Ktedonobacteraceae bacterium
CTATTGGGGGGGGGGGGTGTGTTGCGTGCGCCCAGCCCCGCCCACCCACCCCCCCCACCCCATTATAGTTATGGGTAGTGAAACATTTCCGCTCTCCTGCCTACTTCTCGAACGCATCAATCACGAGACAAACACAGCATGGTTGGCAATCTGCACGGCAACATCCTGCACATGTTTATCAGCGAAAGGGAGAATCGGCCAGAGGAGATGGGCAGGCTCGCTGGCGGCCTGAAGCTGATCGAAGCGATAGAGGAGATAGACGTTGCTTCCGCTGGATGCGGGCAATTGCAACGACGTTCCTCCCTGCACGGAGCCGGTCGCAAGACAGCCAGAAGCGCGGTTGCCGCTTGAAGAGAAAGACCAGGTAATGCGCTGCTGCGTCTCCACCAACTCCTGATATTCGCCTAACGAGGTCAACATACCAACCAGACCGATACAGTTTGGATCATCGAAAGGACTGGCCCCCTGTGGATGAAATGTGGCGTGCCATTGGTTGTGCTCTCTCGTCAACTGGAAAGTGACAAGATATTGATCGCCGAGCGTATTGATGCCTGCCCGCGAGACCTGTTTATCCTGCGGCGTATACTCCCAGTTTTGCCGTGCAACGGCGGCCACATGCCAGCCCAGCATCGATGCATCGCCCACACGCGTCGGCCAGTTGAGCGTGCAGACCAGCCGACAATCGTCCCGGCCTCCATTCGTGCAATCGGTCCCAAAACGTGGCCCCCGACATTCGCCATAAGTCGAGATATCGGTATCCAGGACAAAGCGCTGAGTGGCCTGGAGCGGCTGTTTCGCGGTGAATATCTGACCGTTCTGCCGATAGCTATATTGCTCTCCAACCTGGACCGTCTCGCTCGATTCCAGCTTATCCAGCAGACCTTGCAACACCTGTTTCAGTGCCGTCTGCTCGCTTGATGGCAACTGTTCCAGGGAGGGACTACTGGGAAACGTAATGATCCAGGCATCTTTTGTATACTCGTTGGCACCGCCTGGACGTACAATACAATCCTTTTGCAACTGCGAGATCACTGGCGGCACAGTCAGCTCACATTGCAATGGCGCGAACGGCTCGCCGCGCCATTGCAACACATGGGTGCCACGCGTGATTGCAATGGGAGGCCCGCTATCGGTTGCTGGCGCGGACTTCAACGGCTGTCCATCCAGCGTAAACGCACCCCAGGAGGGGAACTCGGGAAAGTAGAACAGGTTGTCGCCGGAGAGCACCTGCTTCTTATTCGATGGCAACAGATTTGTCAGGAGCGTCTGTACAGGGAACACGCTCACCAGAAAAACGCTCAAGACAACCAGCATAATCGCACCAGTGACGATCATGCGGCGTCTTCTTTGTAGGGGCGTATAGCGCGACCCCAGCGATATTTTGCGTGCATTCGTCGCCGCGTCATGCCGTTCTTTACCTGGTTTATATTCCTCCGATAGATCGCTAATCTCTATTTCTTGCTCATCATTGAAAAATTCATGTTCTTGATTATTCTGGTCAAACATACATATATCTTTCATTAAGCGTTTGCTGTGCTACAAACATACTGATCATGTACCATGTTCTCCCTATTATACAGTCTTCATCAGCTTGATGCGCAATGACACAGGCAGTAAATATAGGATAGATTCTTCTCCCGACAGAAATTTCTTTACCAGAGCGATATCCTGCCCCTCGTCTCCTTCCGTATTCGCACATAACATGCTACAATGCATGCAATTGGGCAAGGCGGTGTCTTTGCCCCCGCTGAGATGAATGGATTTTCACTTAAATTCGTATTTGTGCTATTTATCGTATATTTTACATATACTCAATAAATAGCGCAAATACGGTTATTGTTGGAAGGAGATCGCGCTTCGTGACCACAACTCGGACCCTGCCCCACTGGGATATGAGCGTCGTCTATCCAGGCCTCGATTCTCCTGAGTTCGCTCAGGACTTTGCCGCTATTGTTCAGGATATTCAGCAACTCGCCAGCAGCTTCGACACGCACCACATAGAAGAGCTACCCAATCTCACGGTAGATAGCGAGGTCATCCAGACCTTTGAGACGATCACGAACCAGCTCAATACCGTGCTGGACCGCACCAGAACTCTCAGCGTCTATATTAGCTGCTTCGTGAATACCAACTCTTACGACACGCTGGCCCAGGCGCGTATGAGCGAGCTACAGCGTTCGCTGGTCCTTCTTTCACAGCTCTCCACGCGCATGACAGCCTGGCTTGGCTCGCTGGATGTAGAAGCTCTGATTGCAGGCTCCACGCTGGCTCAAGAGCATGCCTATGCGCTGCGCAAAGCAAAAGAGCAGGCCGCGCACCTGATGTCATCCCCCGAAGAGTCGCTAGCAGCCGAACTCAACGTGAGCAGTGGCTCCGCCTGGACCCGATTACATGGCAACATCACCTCACAATTGACCCTCGCGGTAGAGGTCGATGGCGAGACGCAGGAGCTACCTATGAGCGCCGTCCGCAACATGGCCTACGATGCCGACCGTGACGTGCGCCGCCGGGCATATGCAGCGGAGTTGACGGGCTGGCAAAAGGCCGCGCTCCCACTGGCTGCGGCGATGAACAGCATCAAAAATGAAGTGCAGGTGCTCGCCCTCAGACGGCACTGGCAATCGGCCTTAGATGCTTCTCTGTTTGCCAATAGCATCGATAACCAGACGTTAGAGGCCATGCTGAGTGCGGCCAGAGCATCGTTCCCCGACTTCCGCCGCTATTTGCACGCCAAAGCTCGCGCCCTGGGAGTGTCACGCCTGGCCTGGTACGATCTCTTCGCCCCCATCGGGACCGAGAACAGGGTATGGGAGTTTGACGAGGCAGCTGCATTTATCGTGGAGCAATTTGGCACCTATTCTGATCGCCTCGCCGGGTTCGCTGCCCGCGCCTTCTCAGAACACTGGATCGATGCGGAGCCACGTCCCGGCAAACGTGACGGTGCCTATTGTACCGGGTTGCGCGGCGACGAATCGCGCGTCTTCGCCAACTACAAGCCGGTCTTTGGCGGCGTCAGCACTCTGGCACACGAACTGGGACACGGCTATCATAACGTCAATCTGACGCAGCGCACACCTCTACAGCGTAGCCACCCGATGACATTGGCAGAAACGGCCAGCATCTTCTGCGAAACCATCATTCGCCATGCCGCGCTGCAAAAGGCCAACGAGCAGGAGCAGCTCGCCATTTTAGAGGCATCGCTTCAGGGTTCCTGCCAGATCGTTGTAGATATCACCAGCCGCTTCCTGTTTGAGCAACGCATCTTTGAGAAACGGCAGCAGCGCGAACTCTCCGTTGAAGAGCTGAATGAGCTGATGCTGGAGGCCCAGCGCGAGACCTACGGCGATGGATTGGACGAAGACCTGCTCCATCCCTATATGTGGGCCATGAAGCCGCACTACTACAGTACTGGTCGCTCTTTCTACAACTATCCCTATATGTTCGGCCTGCTCTTCGGGCTGGGCTTGTATGCACGCTACCAGCAAGACCCGGAGGCATTCAAACGCGGCTACGACGATCTACTCTCCTCAACCGGCATGGCCGATGCCGCGACGCTGGCGGGCCGCTTTGGAATCGATCTGCGCACCGAGGATTTCTGGCGTGCGAGCCTGGAGATTATTCGGCAGGATATCGATCAATTTGAGGCATTAATCAAGGCGGGGGAATAGCTCCCCGCCCTACATATAAAATATTCGATGTTTGCTACTCAACAAAAGGTGCGATTGTGCGCAAAATATCTTCAACGGCGAAGGGCTTAGACATGATGGCGTCGGCGTTGAGCTGGGTTGCCTCAACGAGGTTATCGAGGGCAGACATAATAATAATGATGTGGCGTTTGCGCTTCTGCGGCTCTGCCGCGAGGCGCAGACAGACTTCCCGCCCATCCATTGCAGGCATCAACATATCAAGAAAGACCAGATACCCGGCATCGTTACTCAGCTTCTCCAGCGCCTCGCGTCCGTTACGAGCGACTTCGGGTATATAGCCTTCCAGGCTCAATATATCCACCATCATATCGCGGATAATCGGATCATCATCCACAACGAGAATATCACGACTTTTGATGCTCACCTGTTTCATATTCTCCTGTCTCAATCGGTGATTCAACACGTGGCAGATAAAACGTAAAGGTCGAACCCTTATTGGGAATGCTCTGCTCCAGCCAGAGCCGTCCGCCCATTGCCTCCACATAGCGCCGACAGATATAGAGGCCCAGACCAGAACCGCGCACCGGCGTCGTCAACGAGCGAGGCGCACGCACAAACTTCTCAAAAATCCTCGACTCATCCTCCGGGAGAATGCCCTCGCCCTGATCCTGCACACGTATCAACACAATCGGCATACCTTCCTGTTCCACCATCGCCGCATGATCGATTTGATCTTCGGGCAATAGATTCTGCATCTCGATCAACGTCTTTGCCTCCGCAGAGAAAGTGATCTGGCTCTCCGACGGCGAGTATTTGGCGGCATTTTCCAGCAGATTGGTAATAATCTGGCGAAAGTAGAGCGCATCGCCATTGACCCACAACTCGGGATCAACGTTATGATTGATCTTCTGTTCCGCGCTCATCGAAAGCATGCTGGCCGCAATCTCCGCTGCCGAAAGCACCTGCACCGGGGCAATCGTCAAATCCAGCCTCTTATCGAGCGCTCCCATTTGCGCCGCCACCGTCATATTTGAGACCAGATCGAGCAATTGCTGAGCGGCCCCACCAATCTTCGTGGCAAAGCGCAAGATTTGTGGCGGCGAAATGCGCGAACTTTGCCGTCGCAACAGGCTGGTATAACCAATAATCGCGCTCAGGGGAGTGCGCAACTCATGGGAGGCGGTGACCAGAAACTCGTCCTTCAGTTTGTCCATACGCTGCAATTCCGCATATGCCTCCTCACGCTGCCCAAACAGGTTGGCATTGCGGATCGCGCTCGTTGTCTGCGCACAGATCGCCAGCAGCGTCCCAACCTCTTTAGGGCGGAAGAAGCGCACTCCCTTCGGAGTTGGCACCCCAAGCAGGCCGACCAGCTCAGTCTGATACGTCATGGGAATCATCAGCATCTGCCTGCCTGGAATAGAGGGCTGCAAGATCGTTTCGCGCAAGAAGATGGCACCGCCCTCGTCGCATTTTTGCGCCAGATCGTCAAGCTGCGTGGCCTCAAGATAAAAGAAGCCGCCCTCGTTTACCATCTGCTCCAAAAACGTATCTTTGAAGGGAAGGCGGATCATACGAATCAGCGCTTCATGTTCGGCTTTATTGCGTGGAGGCGCGAGGGCTGGCAGATCGCTGCCATCATCCTGCATAGTCGCGCTCGAAAGGCCATGCAACGCCTGCGCCACCAGCTCCTCTTTATTCTGGCTCAACTGAAAAAAGACGGACAGATCGACATGTATCAAATCGGCCACCGAGTCAACAAAACTGCTCAGCAGTTCGTCAACGTTGAGCACCGCGCTCACTGATTGCAGGGCGCTGTTGATGCCTGCCAGTTGCGCCTCGCGCTGCTTCGCCTCATGGAGCAGTTGGCGGTCGCGTTCGTAGAGCTTCACGTTCTCGATGCCAACCGTCACGATCTGCACCATCGTCTCCAACACTTCGACTTCTTCGGGACCATATGCCCGAACGCGCTGACTGCTCAGACGCAGCGAACCGACGGAGCGACTAAACATTTTCATTGGCAACAGCAGGAACACCTCGGCCTGCCGCTGATCTCCCCATGCTCCACCCAGCAATTCATGATATAGCTCCGCCTCTTCGGGATCATGCGATGGCGAGAATTGCAGAGTATGTTTCTCTTGCTGCGTAACCTGCCACCAGACAGGGCGCTCCTCTTTGGTCGAAACGATTGGTTGATCTGAGAGCACCAGCACCTGTTTGTCGTGCGAGACGGCAAAGATGTCGTAGATGCGCTCGGTATCACGGTCGTAGAGCGTGAGCATGATTGATGAGACGTTCACCACCTGCTTAATAAAGCGGTACATCTTCTCCACCAGATCTGGGAGGTTCACCGTCGTCGGGAATGCCGTGCTGACCTCTTGCAACAATTGCAGGTATTCCCAGGTGCGGTGCTGCGAACGCTGCAAGCGATCATTCTGTAAATAGAGCGCGACCCGTTCAACGGCCTGAAGCGCCTCCTGGCGCTGACGGGGTTGAAAGCCTGATCCGATGCTGCTCGTCACCTGATACAGGACCATCACTCCCAGCAGAGAGCCAGATTGTCTCTGTCCATGCACCTCGGCCAGCAGGGGCGGCTCTTCTATCGGGACGATCAAATAGGACGAAGGCAGCATATCGATGTACATAGCATCAGCCTGCCCGCTGTGAAAAATCTCCAGGTATTCCTCGTGGCTTTTGACGATAAACGCATCGTTCTTCTGCCAGGCAAAGCCAATAACATCCTGACCTTTGGGATAGGTAGAATCCACGGCAAAGAGCGAAGACTGTTGCGGTGTGACATCCTCCAGATCATCTAAAGATGGTAAAACGGAGCGCTGGCGGCGATTTGGTGAAGCGGCACCATCATGCTCAAGATGCACGGTCATACGTCGCCGGATACTTCCAGGCCTCGTTCCTGGCAGCGCCAGAGGCGGATGGACTGCTTGCAGATCGCGCTGTCGCACATGGGCCAGTATCCTCATCTGATTAATGCTCTCATCAAGCAGAGCAAGACAGGCTCCCTGTGCTGCGAACTGAGCCATCATTTGTTGTAACAGATATTTGAGCAACGATACTGGATAGCCATCATCGGCATAAGATTCAGGACCGCTCCAGGTCGAGGTTGACGACATCACAATTCCTCACGTTTTTCCATGACTGTTCCGCAAGAGGAGCAACACATATATGTACAAGCAATTGAGCTAAATAGTGATCACATCCAATCACAAGAAGCTCTACTTGCCTAGCATATCATAGGTATCTGTCATATTCAACTATGGTTCAGCATGTTTTCTCGACAGCATTCTCACATAGAGTACTTACTGAATACATAGTACTAATGTGCATCTCCCCAATTACGCTCATGCTCAAATGTATCATCGCTCTTGACAGGCGCAGGCATCAACTCTATGATGGGTACGCCTGTTCGTCCTGTATTTTTGTCCCCTTTTTTGTACATACTTGTAACCATATTTACGGTATAGTTATGGACAGGTGCGTCTGCTATTTTTTTATTTTCAGCACCCTGGAGAAGAGTGGAATGTTAGAATTGGTACGTTGCGATCTCCCGCATAAAGCAATGCCTGACCGAGATCAACGAAGCACCATCACGCGCAACGAAGGAGCATATACCAGCATTAATGGCAATACACCCGGCATTGCCACGCATCATTACATGCCATGAACCGGTAGCAGCGATCATCTCACCTCTTCTATTAAGATTCGCCTTCCACTTCCCTGTCAATAAAGTGGATCAAACTGCTGCATACTCCATCCCGGTAATTCTATCCGCTGAATGTACATTGCAAGTACGTTCAACGCTCTATCAGAGCCTCGTTCTCTACAAACAGAACATGCTCTCGATACAAGGAGGTTCTCTATGGTATGGGAAATTGATCCTGCTCATACGCTGGTTGAGTTCGCTGTAGATCATCTCTCGATCAATCTCGTCAAGGGCCATTTTGACGAAGTACAGGGAACGCTTCATCTCGATACCAGGCAGCCCGAAAATTCATGGGTCCGCGCATCAGTCAACACCGCCAGCATCTATACAGGGATCGCACAGCGAGATGGACATCTCCGTTCATCAGACTTCTTCGATGTAGAGAAATATCCAACCATCACGTTCGAGAGTGTCCGTGTGCGACGGACCGGCCCCAAAGGCGGTGCTGTGGTTGGCAACCTGACGATACGCAATATTACGCGTGTGGTCAGCTTCCAGACAGAGTTTACCGGCTATGCACGCGACCCGGCAACCAGCCGCTGGAAGATGGGGTTGACCGCCGTTGCCCAGGTTGATCGCCGCATGTTTGATATGCGCTGGACCCAGATATTAGAGGCTGGCATCTCTCTGATTGGCTTCGAGACGCGCATCGAGCTGCACATAGAAGCAATTCAAAGCGAGTAGAGTTTTTCACATCTTGAGCAAATCCTGAGCCTTTTTTGCTGCCTACTTAGCCCCAATTGACCTCTTCTGACATAGACTCTACATAGAGGAGGCACGGAAAAGATGCCAGGAGAGAAAGCAACACAACGGCAGGCTCATATTCTGCTGGTAGAAGATAACGAGGTATTGCGGGAGCTGATTCTACGCAACCTGCAAATACGCGGCCACATGGTCAGCATTGCAGAGAGCGCGGAAGCAGCTCTGGCCCAATTGCGAATGCAGTCGGGAAGCGGCTTTGATCTCGTCATCTTAGACATCAATTTGCCGGACCGCACCGGCTGGGACATCTTACGCATCGCACAGCATGAGGGCTATCTGCTGCCATCTCAGGATGGTGAGCATCATCCCACCATGCCAGTTGTGGTCCTCTCGGCGGTCCGCGTCAGCCCAAACCGTCTGGCTGAGTTTCATCCCCTGGCCTATCTCCCCAAGCCTTTCCCGATGGATGCGCTCTTACGCCTTGTCACAGAGGCGGCAGAGTCGCGCCATTCTCGCCGAACAACCGCGCCGGAACCAGTCAATGATCAGATATCATGATGCTTCCAGGCAGTAGAAAGGTGCTGTTTGATGTCAGACCTGCTGATTCTCGTCGTCACCATCGCATTCTTCGCAGCGCTCGTGGGCTTTACGCTGGCGTGCGACAAGCTTTAGTAAAGTGTAAAAGCGGAAAAGCGAGAGGAGTAATACATTATGAGCAGCACAGTGATTGAATATGTGCTGGTTGGTCTTGTCGCGCTGAGCGTTCTTGTCTATCTGGTGTTCGCCTTGCTGGTGCCAGAGAAATTTTAGGTAGTGAGATTGAGGTGATTTTTATGCCTGTGACGGTCAATAGTGTCGTACAGGTGCTTGCCTATCTGGTCCTGTTACTCTTGATGACAAAACCGATGGGCCTGTACATGCAAAACGTGTTCTGTGGTAAGCGTACCTGGCTCACCCCTGTTTTCGCGCCAGTAGAACGTCTTTTTTATCGCTTATGCGGCATCGATGCCGAACAAGAACAAAAATGGTACGAGTATACCATCGCCATGCTTCTCTTTAGCGCTGTTGGGCTGCTGCTGCTCTATATCGAACAGCGCACGCAGCAGTGGTTGCCGCTCAATCCGCAGGGCTTCGGAGCCGTTGAGCCGCAGCTCGCCTTCAATACCGCCGCCAGCTTTACCTCCAATACCAACTGGCAGGCATACACGGGCGAGCAGACCATGAGCTACCTGACGCAGATGATGGGGCTGGCATTCCATAACTTCGTCTCCGCTGCTACAGGTATTGCGCTGGCGGTGGCCTTTGTACGCGGACTAACCCGCCGCAGCGCTCAACATCTCGGCAATTTCTGGGTTGATATTACGCGCTGTATACTGTACATCCTGTTGCCCTTCTCTATTATCGGGGCTATGGTGCTGGTGTCTCAGGGCGTGGTGCAGAACTTCAATGCCTATACCGTTGTGCAGACGCTTGAGGGGACGAAGCAGATCATTGCGCAAGGGCCGGTGGCTTCACAGGAGTTTATCAAAGAATTTGGCACCAACGGCGGTGGCTTCTTCAATGCCAACTCCGCTCACCCCTTTGAAAATCCCAATGCGCTAACCAACATGATCGAGATGCTCGCCATCTTCGCCATTCCCGCCGGGCTGGTCTATATGTTCGGCAAGATGGCTGGCAACACGC
This sequence comes from Ktedonobacteraceae bacterium, assembly GCA_025928885.1. Classification (GTDB taxonomy): domain Bacteria; phylum Chloroflexota; class Ktedonobacteria; order Ktedonobacterales; family Ktedonobacteraceae; genus JAICIM01. Next base: position 9,754 of record JAICIM010000093.1, read on the forward strand.
GCCAGGGTTGGGCGATCTGGGCGGCAATGGCGCTCATTTTTGTGCTGGGCATGGCCGTGGCGCTGCCTGCCGAGCAGGCTGGCAATCCACAGTTGGCACAGGTTGGAGCCAATCAGCAGGCCACCACTACGCAGGCGGGCGGCAATATGGAGGGGAAAGAGGTGCGCTTCGGAATCACCCAATCGGTCCTCTTCGCGGTCATCACAACCGACGCCTCCTGCGGTGCCGTCAATGGCTTCCACGATAGCTATACGCCAATTGGTGGTCTGGTGCCGCTGATCAATATTGCGCTTGGTGAGATCATCTTCGGCGGCGTCGGTTCTGGACTCTATGGCATGCTCATCTTCGCCGTGCTGGCCGTCTTTATCGCCGGGTTGATGGTCGGACGCACACCCGAATACCTGGGTAAGAAGATCGAGCAGAAAGAGATGAAGATGGCGGCTCTGGCAATCCTGATCCTGCCCGCCTCGATCCTGGGTTTTACGGCACTCGCCAGCGTCCTGCCAGCCGGGACCAGTTCTATTCTCAATCCGGGACCGCATGGCCTCTCCGAGATGCTCTACGCCTATACCTCTGGCACTGGCAATAACGGCTCGGCCTTTGCTGGTCTCTCCGTCAATACGCCATTCTACAACTGGACGCTTGGTTTTGCCATGCTAGTTGGCCGCTTCGCCTTTGTGGTGCCAGTGATGGCGCTGGCTGGTTCGCTCGTGCGCAAGCGGATCGTCCCGGCTGGCCTGGGAACCTTCCCCACAACGGGGCCGCTCTTCGTTGTCCTGCTGATCGGTGTGGTGATTATCGTCGGTGCTCTGACCTACTTCCCGGCCTACGCTCTGGGACCAATTGTTGAGCATGTGCAGATGCTTGCAGGAAAGGCGTATTAAGCAGATGAGTAAAGAGATACTGGCACCACAGCAGCAGGAAGAAGAAACGCTGGCAACGAAGAGCTGGAAAACGCGGCGCAAGGGCGGCGCCTCCATCTTCAATCCGGCCATCATCCAGCGGGCAACCATCGATTCGTTCAAAAAGCTCGATCCGCGCTGGCAGGCCAGAAATCCGGTCATGTTCGTCGTGGAGATCGGCAGCGTCATTACCACGATCGAGTTTGCTCGTCTGCTCTTCACCGGTCCCGCACCCGAAACGGGCTTTGTGCTGGCGGTCACGATCTGGCTCTGGTTTACGGTGCTGTTCGCCAACTTTGCCGAAGCGATGGCGGAGGGGCGCGGCAAAGCCCAGGCCGACACCCTGCGCAAATCGCGCACCACGACGGTCGCCCGCCGATTGACAAAACCAGATCGCTCCGGGCCGCTAGAAGAGGTGGCCGCGCCACAATTGCGCAAGGGCGATCTGGTGCTGGTGGAGGCGGGCGAGGTGATCCCTGGCGATGGCGAGGTGATCGAAGGTGTCGCCTCCGTCGATGAGTCGGCCATCACCGGCGAATCCGCCCCAGTCATTCGTGAAAGCGGCGGCGATCGCAGCGCCGTGACGGGCGGCACGCGCGTCCTCTCCGACTGGATCATCGTACGCGTCACGGCCAATCCAGGCGAAACCTTCCTGGATCGCATGATCTCGCTGGTCGAAGGGGCCTCGCGGCAGAAGACGCCGAACGAGATTGCCCTGAACATCCTGCTCGCTAGCCTGACTATCATCTTCTTAATCGTTGTCGTCGCGTTGGAACCGTTCGCCATCTATTCGGGCAGCGCCGTTTCGGTCGCCACTCTGATCGCGCTGCTTGTATGCCTGATTCCAACCACCATCGGTGGCCTGCTCTCAGCTATCGGTATTGCGGGCATGGATCGCATGGTGCAGCGCAACGTACTGGCGATGAGCGGACGCGCCGTAGAAGCTGCCGGAGACGTGGATGTGCTGCTACTGGACAAGACCGGCACGATTACGCTGGGAAATCGCATGGCAAGCCGCTTTGTCCCCTTAAAAGGGGTAAGCGAACACGATCTGGCCTCCGCTGCGATGCTCTCCAGCCTGGCCGACGAAACGCCGGAGGGCCGCTCCATCGTCACACTTGCCCAGGAGCGCTATGGGATGCACGAAGATACGCATCTGCCCGCAACCTTCATCTCCTTCTCGGCCCAGACACGCATGAGCGGCGTCGATATCGATGGAGCAGCCCACGCCATCCGCAAAGGGGCCGCCGATTCTATCAAAGCGTATGTTGTTGAGCACGGCGGCGAGGGCGGCGACGAACTGGACGAGATAGTCACCACGATTGCAAAGGCAGGGAGTACGCCGCTGGTGGTCGCTGAGGTACGGCCCAACCATTCCAAAGGCGAACGGGCGCGAGTGTTGGGCGTGATTGAATTGAAGGATGTAGTGAAGGGCGGCATGCGAGAGCGCTTTGAACAATTGCGCAGGATGGGCATTCGCACGATTATGATTACCGGCGACAACCCCCTGACCGCCTCCGCCATCGCGAAAGAGGCGGGCGTGGACGATTTCCTGGCTCAGGCAACCCCGGAAACCAAGATGAAGCTGATCAAAGAGCAGCAGCTGGGTGGGCGACTGGTGGCGATGACCGGCGATGGCACGAACGATGCTCCGGCGCTGGCTCAGGCCGATGTGGGAGTAGCGATGAATACTGGCACACAGGCGGCGAAAGAGGCGGCCAATATGGTCGATCTCGACTCGAACCCGACCAAGCTGATCGAGGTGGTCGAGGTCGGCAAGCAATTGCTGATTACACGTGGAGCGCTTACGACCTTCAGCATCGCCAACGATGTCGCCAAGTACTTTGCCATCATTCCCGCCGCGTTCTCCATCACCTATCCCGCGCTGAACGTCCTCAACATTATGGGGTTGGCGACGCCACATAGCGCGGTCCTCTCGGCGGTCATCTTTAATGCCTTGATTATTATCGCGCTGATCCCGCTGGCCCTGCGTGGCGTCAGGTATCGCCCGATCGGTGCCGGTGCTCTGTTGCAACGCAATTTGTTGCTCTATGGCCTCGGTGGTATCATTATCCCGTTCCTGGGGATCAAGCTGATCGACCTTCTCCTGGTTGTGCTGCATCTGGCGTAGCAAAGGAACACACATATGCAATCTATTACCGCATCTTTCAAAACAGGCTGGCGAGCCTACGTTCGCCCTGCCATCGTGATGACCCTCTTGCTGACGGTGCTGACCGGGCTGATCTATCCGGGCATCGTGACGGCGCTGGCCCAGATCATCTTTCCCTATCAGGCCAACGGCAGCCTGCACACGGTCAACGGCAAGGTAATTGGCTCGGATCTGATCGGGCAATACTGGACCTCGCCGCGCTACTTTCACGGTCGCCCATCGGCCACCATCAATCCTGCCACCGGGACGCCCGAACCCTACGCCGCAGACAATTCGGCGGCCTCGAACCTGGGACCGACCAATAAAAATCTGATCGCATCGGTCCAGCAGCGGGTTCAGCAGTTGCAAAAGGAGAATCCGGGCGTGCCGGTGCCAGCCGATCTGGTGACCTCCTCCGGCTCAGGGCTGGACCCGGATATCACCCCCGCTGCGGCCTACTTCCAGGTGCCGCGCGTGGCTCGTGAACGCGGACTTAGCCAGGAAGCGGTTCGGCAACTGATCGATCAAAACACACAGGGACGCTTCCTGTTCATCTTTGGCGAACCGCACGTCAACGTCTTGCAGCTCAATCTTGCCCTCGATCAGCTCAAACCATGAACCCATCTAACTCTACATCGCACGAGGAGGGACGCCCCGATCCAGAGGAGTTGCTCGCTCGCTACAGCCTGCGCGATCAGGGTCTGGAGGCGACCTCAGCAGATGAGGTCGCCCCACAACATAGCTCTTCGGAGCGAGGACGCCTGCGTGTCTACCTGGGAGCCGCCGCCGGAGCCGGCAAAACCTATGCCATGCTGAACGAGGGACGCCGACGCCAGGCCAGGGGAACCGATGTGGTGGTGGGCTATGTGGAGACGCATAAGCGTGTTCAGACCGGGGCGCAACTGGGCGACCTGGAGGTGATCCCGCGCAAACCGATCAGCTATCGCGGCGTGATATTGGAGGAGATGGACACCACAGCGATTCTGGCGCGTCATCCCCAGGTCGTGCTGGTGGACGAACTGGCCCACACCAACGCCCCCGGCTCCAAACATCCCAAACGCTATCAGGATGTCGAAGAGTTGCTCGATGCTGGAAGCGACGTGATTACCACGTTGAATATTCAACATCTGGAAAGCCTCAACGACCTGATCACCAGCATTACCGGCATCCGGGTGCGTGAGACGCTGCCAGACCGCATTCTGGATCAGGCCGACGAGGTGGAGTTGATCGATATCTCGCCCTCCGCGCTACGCCAGAGGATGCGTCATGGCAACATCTATCCAGCGGAACGGATCGAGGCCGCGCTCAGCAATTTTTTCCGCGAAGGCAACCTCACAGCCCTGCGCGAACTGGCCCTGCGACGGACGGCACAGAAGACGCAATCCCAGCTAGAGCAATACATGAGCGCACACAAGATCACGCAATTGTGGCCTGCACGTGAAAAAGTGCTGGTGGGATTCGACCATCGACCACACACGCGCCAGGTCTTGCGCGATGCGTGGCGACTGGCTCACGGCCTGGATGCTGACCTGATCGCCGTCTTTATCGAACCGGAGGGCTACCCCGCCTTCGCCAGTCGCCTGATTCGCTGGTTCCGCTACGGCAAAGCTGCCCGTAAATATCAGGAGGAGGCGCATCGTCGCCTGGAGGAACATGCCTTGCTGGCCGAAGATCTGGGCGCGGAGGTGATCCGCACAAAAAGCAGCGATATCGCCTCGGCCCTCGTTGCTATCGCCCGCGAACGTCATATTACACAAATCGTGCTGGGCCAGCCCTCACGCAGCCATTGGGAGGAGTTGCTGCGCGGCTCAATCATCAACCGTATCCTGCGCCTGAATACAGAGATAGATATTCACCTGGTGCCACGCAGCCGCAAAGATGAAATGTCGTAGTTGCGGGGGGGGGGATGGGGGGGGGGGAAGGGGGGGGGGGGGCCCCGCGCGCAAGAACAGCACCCACCAAACAAAAGAAGACAAAAA
>JAICIM010000538.1 GCA_025928885.1 Ktedonobacteraceae bacterium
CAGGGACGCGACCATCATGCCGATGAAGAGGCGCAGGCGATAGACATAGATATCAAGCGCGAGGATGGCCCGCTCGTTCTGCTCCTCTTCGATCGCACGCAAGATCGGGCGCAGATCGCTGGAGATGCCGGAGATGCCCTTCAAACCTGACTCTTTATTGAGCACACGTTCGAGTTGCTCGGTATCGTAGCCTTTCTGATGTTGCAGATAGAGCAGAATACTGGGGTCGATCGATCCCGAGCGCGTTCCCATCATCAGCCCTTCCAGCGGCGTGAAGCCCATCGTGGTATCGATGCTGTGGCCGTGCTGAATTGCTGCCAGCGAACACCCGTTGCCCAGATGACAATTGACCAGTCGCAAGGTAGCAGGATCACGCTCTAGAATTTGTGCGCTACGGCGCGTACAGTATTGATGACTGATGCCGTGAAAGCCGTAGCGGCGAATGCCCTGCTCAAACCACTCGTACGGGCCTGGATAGATAATGGCGCGTGGTGGCATCTGACTATGGAAACTGGTATCAAAAACGGCAACCTGGGGCTGGCTTGTGAATAATTGTTCTGCTGCCTCGATCCCTTCGAGATTGGCCGGATTGTGCAGCGGCGCGAACTCGGCCAGTTGCCGAATGGTATCTTTGACCTCGGCGGTAACGCGGGTGCTTGCACGATAGCGGTCGCCGCCATGCACGATGCGGTGTCCAACCATTGCGATTTCGTCTGGTCGCTCAATAACTTTCGTGGGGCCGTTCCACAGCATTTCTAGCATCTTAGCGGTGGTTTCGGGGCGCGATCGTGTTTCGATCTCTTCCTCGTGCTTCTGCCCATGACTATTTTCTATTGAGATAACGGCTTTTCCGTGTGTTTTGGTCCAGTCCACATCCCCCTTCCAGAGCGGCTCCTGTGGCTGCTCTGGTAGTGGTTCCTGTACTTCATACAAGTGGATCTTCTGGCTGCTCGATCCGGCGTTTAAGACGAGTATTTTCATATAATTTACTGATGTTCCTTTAATTGTTGTTATATGCCGAACGCGTGCGTAGTCGCGCAACTACGCACGCGTAGATGTTGGTTAAATCTTATGGGCAATCAATGCCTCTCAGGTCTGTTGCGTCGCACCCTAACTCTGCGCAAAGCCGAAGTAGTGCTTGCTCTTTGGCTTTACACTCTAGCATAACATCATACTCTATCCACGACAGACCGCAAGAGAAAGTGCGGAACGCTGCTAGACTTATATACTCGCTATGTGCGCCTGGACGCTTGCCTTCAGCCTGTTCTGAGTAGTGTACTTTGGGCCGTCGTCCCTGCCATGTCGCCAGAATACGCTCCCAGGGCAGGTGCTGGAATGGTTGAGAGCCATTCAGTTGATGATGTAAATTATCAACAACCAGCGGAGTCTCAGTCTGCTCACAGATGGGTAACAACTCGTCAATCGACCATGAGCGCTCGTCGTTCTCCAGCCGTAGACGCTTCTTGACGTTCACGGGCAGCGACAAGATGTTCTCTATGATACGGGTTCGGCTGGCCGCGCGGTCGCCATAGACGCCTCCACCATGCAGGATAATATCGCTATCCTCAATGCCCAGGCGATCCAGTAGGCTTGCATGATAGCAGAGATCCCGATAGCTCCGCTCCCAGACTGAGCCGGAGGCCGATGGCAGCGTATATTGCCCCGGATGCATCGAGAGCCGCATACCTTCTTTCAATGCTGCTATCTCCTGCGTGCTGGGAAGATCCAGCTCGGCGAAATTGACCTCCGCATGTGAGCCGAGTGGGATGAGATCGGAGGAGAGCCGATACATCATGATCCGATGTTCACGGTTCCAGCGCAGGATCTTGACCAGCAGATCAACGTTCTCGTTGACCAGTTGTTGCAGATAAGGCAGGCCCTGAGTACGAAATGTGGAGAGGCGTAGCCCGCGCACCCGTTCTCCAAGCGTCATATTCACACATGCATAGCCGAGACGTATCATTGTTGGCTCCTATTTTTGTTGTGATTTAGCCAGTTGTGGAGCTGACTTGAAAATGGAAGTGCTCTCTTTTCATCCCCAATCAACAAGGAGATGATAGCTTTATGCGAAATTCATCGCTTGACAGAAAGAGATGATGATGGTAGACTGGGATTACAGACACCAAAACAAACCCTATCCATTATTGGCAGAGAAACGCCCGGTTTTGTTGAGCCAGGCGTTTTTTGCTGTCCTGGTCTATTCACGTTTATGAACAGCAAAAATACACAGCGCATCGAAATGAAGAGTATTGAGGTCGAGGGACGGCAGATACAGTATAAGGTTGTGGGAGAGGGGGAGCCGATCGTGCTGGTACATGGACTCTCCGCCTCCTCGCTCTGGTGGAAGCGCAATATTCCCGCCCTCTCGCGGCAGTATTGCCTGTATCTTGTGGACCTGCCAGGCTTTGGTTCACTGGGGTATGCGCGGCATCGTTTTGCCCTTATGCGTGCCGCTGCCTGGCTGCTCAAATGGATGGAGGGAGTAGGATTACAGCAGGCGCATTTCATCGGTCACTCGATGGGAGGCTATATCTGCCTCTGGATTGCCGCCCATCATCCCGAAAAGGTCTCCTCGCTTGTGTTGATATCGCCTGCTGTTTCGTCCAGCGTCCACTCTGTTTTTGACTATCTGGTGCCGCTTATCGTCTCCGTTCGCCACCTAACACCAGCTTTTTTCCCTATCCTGGCATACGATGCCCTGCGAGCTGGACCTCTGGCGATCATTCGAGCCGCCAGTGAACTGTTGACGGTGGATGTACGCGAGGAGTTAAAAATGCTGAACGTGCCGATTTTGCTGGTGTGGGGCGAGTATGATACGCTGGTTCCGCTTTCCATTGGCTATCTTGTGCGCAATGAAATAAAACATGCCCGTTTCCTGCTGCTCAAGCGGGCCGGGCATGTCAGTATGTTCGATCAGTATCGGCAGTTTAACGCCGCTGTGCTGGAATTTTTGCGTTCCTGCCACTGAGAAACCTTGCTATTTTGTTGCCTGATTTTGCTCCAGCGTCATAAAGAGGTGAATGGCCGCTGCCTCGTCCTTCGCAGTCACGACATCAAGGTGGATTTGCTGTAGTTGTGCTGGTTGCATGATGCCGTTGAGACGTTGTTGCGCCAGCGGGAGTTGGCCTGGGAAGCGCACCTGAACCACACTCAGTATCGCCTTATGTAACGCCTCAACCTCTCCCTCAATTTTCCCTTCAATTTTGGCCTCCTTAGCGGCTTCTTTAGCAGCTTCTTTAGCGGCTTCTGTGGCTTCTTTAGCAGCCTCTTTAGCAGCTTTTTGGGCGGCTCTGGCAATACGTTTTTTGATTGCTGGATTGGTATCGATCCACCAGTTAAATTCCATTTGTATAACCTCCTCCATATATGCTTTCTGTTGTCTCGTCAGTGTGCGAGATTTCTGCAACATGCGCCAGAATAAGGTGAGATGATGCTCCATCTCTTGCGTGCTGTAATGCTGCTTCATCTCCTCCAAAGCCTGTTCGAGCTGTTCAACGGTGATGTCCTTCATCGCCGGCAACATACTATACATACATAGTGCATGCTCCCGCAAAAACAGCTCTGCCTCTATCGTATAGAGCGCGATGACCCGATAATTCCAGGTGAGCAGGATGCCATTGCCTCCTCGTTCCTGATAGGGCGGTTTCGGGATGCTTTTTGCAAAAGGGTACAGCACCACTGAGAGTACTGGCAGCTTATATTTGGCATGCAACCCCACATGATATTGTAAAAGACGATAGTGCATATGCTTATCGGCTTTCGTTTGCAATTCTACATTGACGATATGCCGTCGTCCCTTATATATTACAGTATAAACCAGATCGGCTTTCAATTGTGACCGATCTAACTCAATATTCTTCTCTTCCAGCAACCTCGTTCCGGGTATTAAGCGTGGCAGAATCTCGGCTGCCTCCCCACCAAACAAAACTTTCAATGTATTATCATAAGCCTGCGCTTGCTTAGACTTCTGTTGTTGCTTTACCATTACTTTCCCTTCCAACATTGTTTTATTTGCAACAATATATCATAGCTATCTTCAATATACAATAATATATTTGAGTATTTTTATTGCGTGCTTTGTATTTAAATATATGTTAAATTGTAAATATAAAGATAACGGTAGGATATAGCAAGAAATAAGTAGTTTAGCAGATAAAAAAACATCCACTACAGCATTGTAGTGGATGTGATCAGGAAAGACGGACCTCCTGCTGCGTGGTAGGGACACAGAGAGAGGGTCAGCAGTGAGACCCGTCGGCCACAACGTTCTGTGGTATTGCTAGACTTCTTGCTGGCGCAACAGTGTGCTGGCGGTTCTCAGCGTCTCACTGAGCGAAACAACGTTGCCAATCACTGTGAGCGCGGGTGAGGTCAGACCTTCTTCTCTGGCGCGTTGAGCAATATTCTCGACGGTCCCGGTGACGATGCGCTGGTTTTCCGTTGTCCCCTCTTGAATGATGGCGGCTGGTGTATCCGTAGCCAGTCCACCCTCAATCAGATGTCTGGTGAAGTTGGGTAAGGCGGTGACGCCCATCAACACCACCAGCGTGCCACCCAGCGCTGCCAGAGCTTCCCAGTTGACGGCCTGCTCTTTGTTATGGCAGCCCTCGTGTCCCGTCACAAACGTAACTGACGAGGCGTGATCGCGGTGCGTGACAGGGATACCTGCATAGGCCGGGACAGCTACAGCAGAACTTACACCCGGCACCACCTCAAAGGGGATTCCCGCCTCCGCCAGCGCCACCGCCTCTTCACCGCCACGTCCGAAGATGTAGGGATCGCCACCCTTCAGACGCGCCACCGTACAGCCCTGACGAGCATAGGTGATCAGAAGGGTGTTGATATCTTCCTGGGGTAAGCTATGGTTCTTCGGTCCTTTGCCAACATACATCAGTGCGGCCCCTGGACGTGTCTCTTCCAGTAGCAGCGGGCTGATC
>JAICIM010000528.1 GCA_025928885.1 Ktedonobacteraceae bacterium
CCCAACCCGACCAATATGGGTGCGCTCCACGTCTTTACCTATACCATCAGCTAGGAAATCTCGCACTTCATGGGGACAAAAAAGACAGCCTGCCGGGTTGGCAGGCTGTCTCGCATCGCTCACAAGGTTTTGAGATGCTTACATGGTTCTCCGTGAGCGGAAGGCATTCACCAGCAGGAAGACGACACACGCGCCGATAAAGGCCACGACCAGACTTCCCCAGAAAGCGTATGTCGCATCGGGTACAAGCAGGTTCAAAATGAGGCCGCCGATAAAGGCACCGATCAGGCCCACAAGCATATTGCCAAGCAGGCCAAAGCCTTTCCCCGGAATAATCCAGTCGGCCAAAGCTCCGGCCACAATGCCAATAACGATCCAGGCAATAATGCCACCAGGATTCAACGCAGCTCCAAGCACAAGTGTTGCAACAGCCATCTGTACACCTCTTTGTCTGTAATATGCTAACGACTCAAACGAACAACAAACGGATGATTTCTATGAGCAACCTGCCTGTGAGGCGCGGCTCTGTTAATAATACGGGGAACCCTGCAATATGGACGCAAAATAGCGACCCCTGCAAAAAATTGCTCGCTTGCTCATAGATCATTATCCCCAAATGGGCCGCTTTTCAACCGGACGTACATTTCGTGCGTTATAAATAGTATATGGTGGGTCAAAATAGATAAGGAGGCAGGTTCATCTCCAATGGACATCATTGATATTCCCTCGCCAAATTGGAGCGGGAGAGATGGTGCGGTGGTACGGTGGCTAATCTTGCATGGCACAGCTGGTTTCACCACAGCACAACAGGTTGGCGACTATTTTAGCACGACGGCGAGCCAGGTGGCGGCGCATTATGTCGTGGGTCAGGACGGGGCGATTGTGCGCTGTGTTGCAGAAAGTAACGCAGCCTGGGCCGCCGGGGTGATTACCGGCCCTGCTGGCGTGGGCGGCGATGGAGTGCATCATGATGCGTGGTGGGATGATAGCCCGCTCTGGGGCGGCCTTCCCAATCCCAATCCAGTCACAATCAGCATCGAACATGTCAAGCCTCACACCGATAACAGCGACACCCTGACCACTGCCCAGAAAAATGCGAGCTTTGCGCTGATCAAAGACATCTGCACCCGGCAGCATATCCCTATGCGTCAGGCCAATGCACAGGGAGGCATTACGGGCCATTTCTCGATGGACCCGGTGAATCGCAGTCGCTGTCCGGGGCCATTTCCGTGGAATGATTTGTGGACATATTTGAAAGGAGCAAGTTTCGTGACCCCGAACAAATGGCAGATCGCCGACGCCCAAAAAGAATGGCAGAGTACGGCGAACCTCTTTGGCGGCACCGCGCCCAACTACGATAGCGGGATCGCAAAAGCCTGGGCGCAGCGCGTCTATCAGGGGCAACGAATCGGCCCACCGCTGACCGCCGAGTATGACAGCACCGATTGGGGCGGCAACCCGATTCGCGTCCAACAATTCGCCAACGCCCGCTGCGAATGGCGCACCGATGGTAGCTCATGCCGCTTCTTCGACGCGCATGGCGAGATTGTTTGACACACGCCACGCATTGACCTCGTGAAGAAACAAACCATGAAGCACACATGTTCGCGCTGTGTGCTTCATGGTTTCATCAAGTCCTGGTAAAAGGCCAGGGATGAACAGGCTTGTAAAAAATTGCGCATTACTGAGATTGTGCAGAAATGGCGCGGGAAGCTATGTCAGAGCCTCCATCACAGCTTCTCCCACGTCCAGCTCACGCCCATCGTTCCCTCGCCCTCGTGGACATGAAAGCGCCTCCCATAGCCGAGCGCCTCCAACGTGGTGATATTGACCTGATCGAGGGTATAGCTGGTGTTGAAAAGCTGGTTATATTCATAGATAGCTCGTTCGGCAATATAGCGCGGCACCGGCAAATGATTCCAGAGGCCACACAGGCTTTCGGCATCCAGTTGCGTCGTCCCCTCCCAGATATCGAGCAGCGTCCCGCCCACGTCATACCATAATTCGCGATAGGTTGGCTTCTCAGGCGCTTGTCGTTCCTCGCTCATCGTTGCCCCTCCCATCGTGCTCCCCCCTGCTTAATCACCCGCTCCTGAAAGCCGCGCAACAGCCCGATCAACTCCCGATGCTCCTGCGTCTTCTGCGCACTCCTCTCAAGATACTGCAAATAGTGGGTAATCACCCAGCCCAACGCAATCATCTCATCCGCCGTCGCCCGAATCACCATCATGGGGATAACTGGTTTGTATGGCTGCCTCACTTGTGTTCTCCTTACCATCTGTCCAATCTATCGTTACGACGATATACATTCAAATCATAACATTATTATCCTGATATTACAATACATTCTTTAGAGACTTAACTCTTCTACCATATTCTGCTAATGTCTTCGTTCTGGTACACTATAGTCGAATGTATATAGAGGAATATGATTATGGTACGTCTCAGAGTCAAAGAGGTCGCGGCAGAGAAGGGGATCAGCATTGCCAGACTCGCACGTAAGGCCGACCTGGACAATCGAACTGTATACCGCATTGTTCATGATCCCTTTGCGGAAATCACAACAGTTACGCTGGGTCGTCTAGCAGAAGCGCTTGAGGTATCGGTGAAAGACCTCATAGAAGATGCTTAACTCTTTTACACCTTTAAATATGGAGAGAAGAGGGCGGTTCCCCTACAACACGTAGCGACAAGGGGGGCTGGTGGCGTCCTGGTGGGGGCCTCGCGCTTGTCGCTGGTTGCCACACCTGGGATTGTTCACTCCTGGTTGCCGCATGGGGGATTTATCGGGCCTCTTGAACGTTTGCGCTACATAGATTATCATAAAGCGCAGGCACAATCTCTCCCATTTGAGGATGAGCGAGCAGCCACGTTTATTTGTCTTGTAGGTAGGAAGGATTCGTATTTGTATGAGCGTCTCACAGCAACAATCTCTATTTCATGATGACGATCTGCTGGCATCCACAGAGGCAGACAACACACAGGAGGCCGCCACGCCGCCAGCTCCCATGAAGCGGGCATCGAAGAAAGCGAAGCTGCCATTGAGCAATAAACAACAACTCTCCTCCACCATTAAAAGCGTGCGTGATCTGTTGCGCAAGGATGCTGGACTCAACGGCGACACGGATCGGCTGCCACAACTGGTCTGGCTGCTCTTCCTCAAAAATCTCGACGACTTTGAGCAGGCCCAGGAAGAGGTGCTGGGAGACGACTATATCCCCATCATTGAGGAGCAATATCGCTGGCGCGACTGGGTGGTCACCGATAGCCTGACCAATCGGCGTAAAGGGGATGAGCTGCTCAAATTTGTTAACGGAGACCTGATCCCCTATCTCTCGCGGCTCGGCGGCGAAGATCCACGCGATATCCGCAGCATCATCGGCACCATCTTTCGCGGCACCTTCAACCGCATCCGCTCCGGCTATATCTTGCGCGAGGTCGTCGATAAGCTCACCGCCATCAACTTCAACTCATCCGACGACATCCACTCGGTCTCGCTCTTTTATGAGACGATGCTCAAAGAGATGCGCGACTCTGCCGGGGATGCCGGAGAGTTCTACACCCCGCGCCCCGTCGTGCGCTTCATCATCGATCGCTTGCAGCCAAAGCTGGGTGAGAGCCTGCTGGACCCGGCCTGTGGGACCGCTGGCTTTCTGGTCGAAGCCTACAGCCGCCTCTATGATCAGGTGCGCACGCCGGAGCAGGGCAAGCAGTTGCAGGACGATCTGATCGGCATCGAGAAGAAGCCCATGTCTTATCTGCTGGCGATCATGAATATGCTGCTGCACGGCATCGAAGCGCCCAACATTCAGGAGCGCAACACCCTCGCCAACGTCAACCTGCGCAACATCCAGGACCGGGACCGCGTGGACATGATTGCCACCAATCCCCCCTTTGGCGGCGAAGAGGAGCGCGGCATCCTTAGCAACTTCCCCGAAGGCATGCGGACCGCCGAGACGGCTCTGCTGTTCTTCCAATACATCATGGAGCATCTCAAACGGCCCGGCGGGCGCTGTGGCGTCGTGCTACCCAACGGCTTCCTCTTCGGCAATGGAGTCGCCAGCATCGTCAAGAAGAAGCTGCTGACCCAGTTCAACCTGCATACGATCGTGCGGCTCCCGGTCGGCACCTTCGCGCCCTATACCAGCATCCCGACCAACATTCTCTTCTTTGAAGCCTGCGAAAACTCCGACGATTTCGAGAGCAAGCCCTGCACCAGCGAGGTCTGGTACTACGAGATCCCGCTGCCGGAGGGGCGCAACAGCTATAGCAAGACCAAGCCAATGCAATTTGAGGAGTTCCAGCCCTGCATCGGCTGGTGGGACAACCGCGTCGAGAACGAGCACGCCTGGAAGGTCCCCGTCGCCGAACTGCTCGCCAACGATTGCAACCTGGACCGCAAAAACCCCAACGCCCAGAAAGACTACGAACACCTCCCACCAGAGCAGCTCGTCGAGAGCATCCTGCAAAAAGAGATGCGGATTGTTGAGATTATGGGGGAGATTAAGAAGATGCTGGGGGAGGATACGAGATGACTAAATTAAAATCCCTTTTAGAGCAGGTATCTAGACCAGAACTTGTAAATCCAATAAAAGAATATCCTTTGCTTGGTGTCCGATTAGAAGGTGCGGGAGCATTTCACAGAGAGACTAAAGTAGGTTCACAGCTATCTGCAAAAACATTGTTCCAGGTAAAAGAGGGAGATTTTATTTACAGTAGGCTCTTTGCATGGAGGGGCGCATTTGACATTGTTAATAAATCGTTAGATTCTTTTTATGTTTCTAATGAGTTTCCAGTGTTTCTCTTGAAGAAAGACAAAATTGAAGCAGAGTTTCTAAGGTTATGGTTCCGTTTACCAAAAACGCTTACAGTAGTAGAGGCTCTTTGTTCAGGTAGCACGCCTTTAACCCGTAATCGTCTTAAAGAAGCAAATTTTCTAGATTTGGAAATCCCACTCCCTCCCCTCCAAGAACAACGCCGCATCGTCGCACGAATCGAGGAGCTTGTTGGGAGGATTGAGGAGGCGCGAGG
>JAICIM010000056.1 GCA_025928885.1 Ktedonobacteraceae bacterium
CCATACTCGGTCGGGAAAGGCATCGCCAGAATATCCTGCTGGGCCAGCAGTTCTTTGATGTCCCAGGGAAATTGTGCCGTATGATCAATCTCGGCGGCCCGTGGTGCCACCCGCTCCTGCGCCAGTTCGCGAATCGCCTCGATCAGTGCCTGTTCGTCCTCGTTGACATGAGCAACAGCCATAGGTGTACTCCTTAAAAATATTCACAGATCACTACAAACTACCAGAGCTAATAACGAGTATATCATAGTACAATTCCACGCTGACGACCTACACTACCCCATCAGACAGAATAATATGATATGGAATAAAAAGGAGCTAGAGAGCGTTATTTAATGTAGATATAGCAAGGCGATCGTGCTGGCCGTCTGATTTACAAAATAACCAATCCATGATATAATAGAAACAGAATTGAGAAACTTTTTTGAGAAAAGTGGGCATCCGTCCACTTTTCTGTTTGCCAGAGACTTTTTGCACACGAAAAATTGATGTCGTTTCTACTGGGCACCAGCGGGAGGAATAAGGCATATGAGGAGCGAATTTCAGGCGGCTATCGCACAACTGATTGCCGAAAAGGGACTACCCCGCGAAGTGGTAATGGAGACGGTGGCGACCGCCCTACTAGCGGCGTACCGCAAGAGTTTTGGGGGCGGTGAAAATGTCCGCATTGAGGTGGATAAGAATGGAGAAGTACACGTCTGGGCATCCAAGCGTGTCGTCGCCCAGGTAAAAGACCTAAACGAAGAGATCTCTCTGGCAGAGGCACAACGTCTTTATCCGAAAGCGGCCCTCGGACAGTTTGTTGATGTTGATTCTTCATTCATCTTCGCACGTATTCCTACGCAAACAGCAAAACAGGTGATCCTACAGCGTATCCGCGAGGCCGAACACGAACACCTCTATGAGCAGATCAAAAACTGGGTCGGTGAGATTCGACTCGGCACCCTCACACGCAAAGATCCCGTTCGCGGCTGGCTGCTTGATTTCGACCTCGACAAGACCGATAAAATTGAGGGCATCATGCCTCCCAGCGAAGAGGTCCCCACCGAGCGCTATCGTACGGGACAGCGCATCCGCGTCTATGTCTACGATGTGCGCCGGGTGCAGGGCAGGATGCTCCAGATCCTGGTCTCGCGCACACACCGCGACCTTGTTCGCCGCTTGTTTGAGTCGGAGGTTCCAGAAATTTATGAGGGGACCGTCGAGATCAAAGCCATTGCACGCGAACCAGGTAGCCGCACGAAAGTCGCTGTTGTCTCTCGCCAGGAAGGGCTGGACCCGATCGGCTCGTGCGTTGGCGTGCGAGGATCGCGCATCAACAATACCGTGCATGAGCTAAACGAAGAGAAAATCGACATCATCCAGTGGAGTCCAGACCCGGCAACGTTTGTGGGGCATTCGCTAAGTCCGGTGAAGCCGCTGAAGGTGGAACTGCGCGAGTCAGACCATACCGCGCTCGTCACCGTTCCAGAAAGACAGTTGTCTCTCGCCATAGGGAAAGATGGACAGAATGCCCGCCTCGCGGCCAAACTCACCGGGTGGCGCGTCGATGTCACCAAACCAGCAGAGGGCGAGGTCTATGAAGAGGCCCCGGACGACTCACAGGAAGCTGTCGCCTCGTCTCGTCGGGAACGCCGGCACGAGGGCGGCAACAACAAACGCGGTGGTGGCCATCGCAACAGGCACAACTATGACAGAGAGCAAGGGGAAAGATGGTAAAAACAGCAAGTAAACAGGGCAAACGACCAAAACATGTCCCTTTGCGCACTTGTATCTCCTGTCGGGAAACAAAATCCAAGCGCGAGCTTTTGCGCATCGTGCGCACACCCGACGGGCATGTGCTAATCGATGACACTGGCAAGAAATCGGGGCGCGGAGCATATCTCTGCGCCCGACTCACCTGCTGGAAAAATGCGTTGAAAAGTAAACGCCTCGAACACGAATTTGAAACAGCGATCTCCGATGAAGATCGGGCCAATCTGGAGGCATACGTTGCGACGTTGCCCACGGACTAGTGGGCTAGAAAAAAATATTCAGCGGGGTAATACTTTCAAAATAGTGTATAATAAGGTACGTAGTTTGCGTCAGAGTATCCTGGCGAAATCGAATTGTTCTCTTGCAAGGATGCATCAAGTAGGCTATAGTATCTGCGTGTCTGATGTTTACTCGTCAGACATTGAACAGACAATCAGTTCACAATTTTAGTACTCATCATGTAGTTTTTCTGCCCTCCACCGGGAAGGCAGGCAGTCTTCAATACTGGCATCCAATCTTCAGGTTGGATGAGGATTGAACAATGTGTCGTCGTTTTATCTCTACTCTTTATAGAGACACAGCCCCTCGTCTACAGGGCAGTTGTAACAGCGAATGTTTGCGGAGCGATCAGCTATGATTAAATAAACATAGCCACTAACGCCAGAGAGCGCAGACGAATATACGCCTGGCACTGCACCAACGAGGGTCTGTCTCCCTCTCCTCTATAAAATGGAAGGGGTGACAGGCCTTTTTTATGGCTGTGAAGAGAGATTTCCGTCGCCAACCATTGAGGCGCATCATATGATAGAAGGGAGTCTTCTTCATGAGAGACACATCTGATTTTACAGATGGCACCGAGCAGGCAAAGCCGGTAAACCCCAGAACAAGAACGACTACGGCCCGCTCTAAACCAGAAGGTGCTGTACCAGGCAATCAAGAACAGGACACCAGACCGGCACCTCGGCGTCGTCCCCCCAATCCACAGGGGCAGACACGTTCTCATAATGGAAACGAGACCAGTACAACAACAAATCCTACGCCTGCTGCCCATCCTCGCCCAGCGCAAGGTCAGCAGCAACAGCAACATTCATCTGGCGGTTCGCAACGTGGTGGTGGCAATTATGGACAACGCTCTAATAATTCATATTCCACCCAACGTCCCCATCCCAACAACGCAACTGGACAGACCCAGCAGCGCCCGCCAACCAACCAGGCGCCGGGAAGCGCACCAGCGCGTCCGGGACAGGGGCCGCGCCCTGGTGGCAGTGGGCCGAGGCCGTATACGCCGCACGCCCCTCAGCAGCAACGCTATCCAGCTTCGGGCGGTCCAACGAGTCCCCAACAGGGATCTCATCCCGCTGGAGGACAAAGGTATGGACAGCGTAATACCGGGGGTGGCGCACCCACGCGTCCAGGCGCACCAGCGCGTCCAGGCGGTCCAGGTCGTTCAGGTCCAGGTCGTTCAGGTCCGGGTCGCTCAGGTCCTCCGCGTCAGTCTCCTGCACAACGAGCGGAGCGGCGGGCAGCTGCCGTAAAAGAGAAACCAACCGGACCAGTTTCTCTCCCACCACAGATCGTCGTCAAAGATCTGGCCGATCTGTTGCAAACCACGCCGAACGAGATCATTCGTACGCTGATCAAACATAGCATCTTTGCGAATATCAACCAGGTGGTGGAGTACGAGAAAGCGGCCTTGATCGCGCAGGATCTTGGTTTTGAACCAAGTCAGTCGGCAGCGACAGACACAGCGGCAGCACCGGGTAGCGAACGCCAGCTATCGGCAAGCGAGGCGATGGTAAATGCTCGCACCGATGAGCAGACCGTCAGCGTTCCACCAGTTGTCACCATTATGGGTCACGTCGATCACGGAAAAACCTCTCTGCTCGACACGATTCGTAAAACGAAGGTGGCAGATGGTGAAGCGGGCGGTATTACGCAACACATCGGCGCGTATCAGGTTGAGGTCAATGGGAAGAAAATCACCTTCCTGGATACTCCTGGTCACGAGGCATTTACCGCCATGCGTGCTCGTGGTGCTCAGGTCGCACATATCGCCATTATCGTGGTCGCAGCTGATGATGGCGTGATGCCGCAAACGCGTGAAGCGATCGATCACGCGCGGGCCGCGAAAATGCCAATCATTATCGCGCTCAATAAGATCGATCGGCCCAATGCCAATCCCGATCACGTCAAGCAGCAGCTTGCCGAAATCGGCATCGTGGTTGAGGAATACGGCGGTGAGATCGTCTGTGTTCCGATCTCTGCGAAAAAGAATATCGGCATCGATGACCTGCTCGACTACATCGTGCTGGTGGCAGAGCTACAGGATATTCGCGCCAATCCCAATCGGCCCGCAACCGGCGTCATTATCGAGGCCAAGCTGGAGAAGAACAGCGGCCCACAGGCAACGGTACTGGTCCAGCAGGGAACGCTCAAGATGGGCGACAACATCCTGGTTGGCACGATCGCCGGTAAGGTTCGCGCCATGTTCAACGATCGCGGCAAGCGCATCCAGAAGGCAGCACCCAGCACGCCCGTGAGCATCATGGGTCTGTCAGAGGTTCCTCAAGCTGGCGATATGCTAGAGGTGCTTGCCGACGAGCGCACGGCCAAACAGCGAGCGGAGCAGGAAGCCGAGAAGCGACGTAGCGAGTTGGCCCCGCTTGGCCAGGTCAGCCTTGACACTCTGTACACACAAATGCAGGAGGGCAAGGTCAAAGAACTCAATGTCGTGCTGAAGAGCGACGTGCAGGGTTCTGCTGAAGCGGTGAAGAACGCGCTCTCTAAGATCAGCGAAGAGAACTTGAAGGTTCGCCTGATCCGCGATGGTATTGGCAATATCAGCGAGACCGACGTACACCTGGGAGCCGCCTCTGGCGCTATCGTCATCGGCTTTAACGTCAAAACCGACGGCGCGGCGCAACGCGAGGCCCAGAAAGAGGGCGTCGAGATTCGCTACTACGATGTCATCTATAAGCTGATCGATGACATTCAAGCGGCCCTGGCTGGCATGCTGGAACCAACATTCCGGGAGGTTATCGAGGGACATGCAGAGGTCGCTCAAATCTTCAAAGCTGGCAAGACGCTGATTGCTGGCTGTCGCATCACCGATGGCAAGATCACACGCTCCTCGCAGGCGCGTGTCATGCGTAAGGACGAAAAGATCTACGATGGGAAGATTGCATCACTCCGTCGCGGCAAAGACGACGTACGCGAGGTCTTGACCGGCTACGAGTGCGGTATTCTCCTCGAAGACTTCAATGAGGTTGAAGCTGGAGATATCATCGAAGCGTATGCGCAAGAGCGCGTAAAAGCTGGAGCATAAAAACAAGATTGTAAGGCATATGCAATGGCAACAGGTCTGTATCGGGAGAGTAATCCTTCCCTGATACAGCATGTTGCTGTTGTAGATGCCTTTTTGCTAGTATCCGAAAGGATCAGAACCATGCCAAATCCCCATAGGCAAGAGAAGCTGGGCGAGTTGATCGCAGCGGAGCTAAGCGAGCTACTGCGCACACGGGTGAAAGATCCGCGCGTCGGCTTTGCCAGCATTACCCATGTTGAGGTCAGTGGTGATCTGCGCCATGCAAAGGTGTTTGTCAGCGTCATGGGTAGCCCGGAAGAGCAGAAAGAGACCATGAAGGGGTTGAGAAACGCCACCGGCTTTCTACGCCACGAACTGGCAACACGCCTGGTACTGCGCTACATGCCCGAGCTGGCGTTTAAACTTGATACATCTATAGAAGAAGGCGCTCGTATGCTTGCTCTGATTAATCAGGTCGAGCAAGAAGATCGCAAAATAGCAGGCAATCTAGAGGGAGAATGAAGAAGATAAACGAGGCCATACAATTATCGCCACAGATTGATCCGGCTCTGATTCAGCAGGCCATGACGATGATTGAGCAAGCACAGCGCATCGCCCTGCTCGCCCACCAGCATCCCGATGGGGATTGCATCGGCTCCGCGCTGGGCCTCGCTCACATCTTGCAGGCGATCGGGAAAACCTGCGTCCCCGCCTGTGCTGATCCGGCCCCTAAGATGCTCTCTTTTCTACCCGGCGTAGAGACGCTCCAGACCACACTGGGCGACGAACAGTTTGATCTGGTCATTGCGCTGGATGCGGGCGAGCTGACGCGCTTTGGCAATCTCTATGAACGCCATCGCACCTTCCTCGATCACGCTCCCATTCTGAATATCGACCATCACGTCAGCAGTGATGGGTGCGGACAGGTCAATATTATCGATCCTATTTCCGCCGCCACCGGCGAACTGCTGGTCCTGTTCCAACAACAGGCCGGACTGCCGCTCAATGCCGATGCCGCGCTCTGCCTGCTCACTGGCATTATCACCGATACCGGCTCATTCCAGTTTACCAGCACAACTCCGCGTACCATGCAGGCCAGCGCGATCTTGCTGGCGGCTGGCGCTGTACCCGCCACCATCGCGCAACCCGTGTATCGCACCCGACCGCTGGCCCAGGCTCGGTTCCAGTCTGCCGTCATCGCCAGAGCACAGACAGAGTGTGAAGGCCGCCTGATCTGGTCATCTGCCACCGACGAACTTCTGGCAGAGACGGGCGCAATCCCCGAAATGGATGATAACTGTTCCGGTACGTTGCGCGATATCGAGGGGGTGCGAATTGCTGCCTTCTTTAAGAACTACGGCGAACCCACGCTCACCCGCCTGAGCCTGCGCTGTGAGGCTCCCTACAATGCCGCCAACATCTGCAAAAACCTGGGCGGCGGTGGTCATGCCCGCGCGGCAGGAGCCACGATCAACAAGCCAATGGCAGAGGCGATACCGCTTGTGCTGGCCGTACTGAGACAAGAGCTGCAAGCAGAATAGCATGCTGAAGTTGGGAGAGAGACATGGATGGGATTCTGAACATCAATAAAGCAACCGGCATGACCTCGCACGATGTTGTGGCTCGGGTGCGCAAAACGCTGCATCAGCGGCGCGTCGGCCATGCTGGCACGCTCGATCCCGCAGCTAGCGGCGTTCTGCCTATCTGCGTTGGTCATGGCACGCGGGTCGCAGAATACCTCAGCGAGAGCGGCAAGGCGTATCAGGCGGAAATTACCTTCGGCGTCGTCACAGATAGCTATGATGCCGAAGGCTCTATTATCCGTACCGCTGATCCCGGCGATCTGACGCTGGCCCGCATAGAAGAGACGGTGCCACATTTTCTTGGGCCGCAGATGCAATTGCCGCCTCGCTACTCGGCCATCAAAATCCAGGGACAGCCCGCGTACAAGCGTGTCCGCTCTGGTGAGGAGGTCACGCTAGAGGCACGCCGCATTGAAATTCAGCAATTGCAGATCCTCGCCTGGGAGGCACCGAAGCTCACGCTGGCCGTCGAATGCAGCAAGGGGACGTATATTCGTTCGCTGGCCTACGATCTGGGAGAATATCTCGGGTGTGGCGCATACCTTTCGGCATTGATCCGTACACGCAGCGGCCCCTTCACGCTGGCCGCCAGCATCACCCTGGAGCAACTGGCAGAAGCAAGCGAACAGGGAACAATTGCAGATCATCTCTTCGCAGCAGACAGCACATTACAGGAATACCCGGCCCTGACGTTGGATGCCGCCACGATTGCCCGCGTCCTGCATGGCAATGCCTTTCGTTCTGGAGATCCTCAACCTATAGCCGACCTTGCACGTATTTATGATACAGAGGGCCATTTTCTCGCCATTGCCGCCTGGGATCACCAGCACCAGCAGTGGCAACCGAAGAAGGTGTTCAGCGGCTCATAACCCCGCCTGGCTGGGCGAAGATCGAGGATGTCTCAACACCTATGAATGGCTACTATTATTGCTAGTGTGCAAAGGCTGTGGTACTATAGGGGCAGTACAGACAAAAAAAATTTAGAGCATGGGTACTTTCAGACCTATTGTTCAGGAATACCCTTTACATAACAAATGGAATATACTACAACAATTACGAATCACAAACCGATCGCCATTACGATTGGAAACTTTGATGGTATTCATAAAGGGCATCAACGCTTGATGCATGAACTCCAATCTCTGGCCCAGGCGCTTGAATGTACCCCGGTTGTGGTGACCTTTTCACCGCATACACTGACGGTCCTACGCCCTGAAATATTTGTGCAATATCTTACGACGGTCGAAGAAAGACTGGCGTTATTACGACAATTCAGTGGCATTACCGACTCTATCGTCATCCATTTCACGCCGGCAGTCGTCGCCATGAGCGCTGAGCAATTTATGGATACGCTCTGTGAGCGCTTTACGATCAAGGGGCTGGTGGTTGGCACAGATTTCAGTCTTGGCCGCAATCGCATGGGCAATGCCACCTTTCTAGAACACTACGGACAGGAACATCAGATTGAGGTCCGTGCTATTTCTCTAGAAGAGGCCGAACATGCCCGCATTAGCAGCACGCGCATTCGTGCGCTGGTAAGCGAAGGGCGTATCAGTGAGGCGAACGAACTGTTAGGACATCCAGTACGAGTCAGTGGTATCGTCAAACAGGGAGATAGGCGGGGCCGTCAGATCGGTTTCCCCACCGCAAATCTGGAACTGGACCCGCACAAATTGCTGCCCGCCAACGGCGTGTACGCAGTACGTGTTCGGGTACAGGATAAAGCAGGAAGTGACGCGACGAACAGTTCTCCCGTCTATAACGGTGTAACAAATATTGGCATTCGGCCCACGTTTAATGGCAAAGAGCTTCTAGTAGAGGTTCATCTATTGGATGTCGATCTGGACCTCTATGGGAAATATCTGGTACTCGATTTTATTACGCGCTTGCGAGACGAACAACGTTTCCCAAATATCGAAGCTTTGAAAGTGCAAATCGCGGCTGATGCAGAACAGGCGCGTCAGATTTTAGCGACAGGAGGGTGAGCCATTGAAAGCTCGCCAGGATCTTCTTCTTAGTCAAAGCGATAGGAGGGTGAGCCATTGAAAGCTCGCCAGAACCTTCTTAGCCAATTTGAGGCGTTTATACAGCGTTTATTCGAGGGGCCATTTGCACGCCTCTTCCCTTCGCGGATAGAGCCGGTGGAACTGGAGCGGAAGCTGGAGCGTGCGATGGAAGATAATACCCTCCTGCAAGGCGAGGGCCGTCGGCTCGCGCCCACCGTCTATGATGTCTACCTGAGCATTAAAGACCATCAGCAGTTTGCTCCTGGTCAGGCTACCCTGGTCCGCGACTGGCAAACGCATCTGGTGGAATTTGCCCGGCATCGTCACTATACGTTACGCGCCATGCCCGTCATTCGCCTGCACTCAGATACTTCGCTGGGCATTGGCTCGGTCCGTATCGAGGTCGAAATGGAGATTCAAGGGGGCAGCGGAGATGGAGGAATGGCGACGCAGGCGCTCAGCGCAGAACAGCTAGCGCAGCTTCGTGCCGTCCTGCCGCAGGGACAAAATCTACCGGGTATCCCAACTGGCTCTGCCACAGGGCATCCTACCAGCGGACACGGCGCTCCGGCGACGCCACCACCAATGCCACAAGCCTGGCTCACCATCCAGTTGCCGCAGGCCGGACAGCAAACCTATCGGATCGAAAAACCGATGGTCAACATTGGCCGCCAGCTCAGCAACGATATCATCGTCGAGGACAAGCGCGTCTCACGTTATCATGCGCAAATCAAATATCAACCGGACGGTCAATTCGCCATTTTCGATCTTGGCAGCACAAATGGCATTACGATCAATACCACACCACATATGCGTCAGCATGTATTGCACAATGGTGATCGTTTCACTATCGGTAGTTACGACTTCTACTTCCAGAGAAGGTGAGACATCTAATCTATGCCATTACAGATAGATTCTTTTTTATTCATATTAAGGCTATTATTCATTATTCTGCTCTACCTTTTTTTAATGCAGGTAGTGATCGCCATTACGCGCGATCTCAGAAAAACGGCAGCTGCGAACGAAGGGGGAGGGAATCGGATGTCACAGGTGCTTGGTCATCTGGTCGTTGTCGATAGCGGGCCAAGCAATCTCACGCCGGGAACAAGCTTCGATCTCGCGCCCCAGACCACTATCGGGCGTGGTCCCACCAATACGATTCAGCTTACCGACCAGTTCATCTCGGCAGAACACACGCGCCTCTGGTATCGCAACGGCTCCTGGTTTGTGCAGGATGCAGGTAGCGTGAACGGCTCCTATGTCAATAGCCAACCAGCACGCGACGCTCTGCCCGCAAAATGGGGCGACATCGTTCGTGTCGGCTATATCCAGTTTAAATTGACCCAATAAGCAGATGCTCCCTTGATCTCTGTCGCTCAGACAGGTTATACAACAGGTTGCAGGATACTTCCCCGCGCTCAGTCAAGCTATACAGGTAATTCAGAGAGGTGTACACAGATGGCTAGTCTACCGCCAGGAGGCTTTCGAGGATATCGCTGGAGAGAATTAGGATTGCTGGTTATTCCTTTTCTATTGCTGATACTCGCCACCACGCAGTTGTTTCTGGTGGCCAATGCAACAGATCAGCGAGCCTCACTCAACCCGAAAAACTTTCCACCGCTAGAGGGCTTGACGCCAGCTCTCGGGCTGATCGCGGCCCTGGTCGTCGCCAATCTTGTCATGAGCTTCTTTTTTCGCAAAGCCGATCAGGTCTTGCTCCCCGTCGTCGGACTGATTAGCGGTATCGGCGTGATGATGGCGACCCGGCTTGGACCTAATCTCAACCCGGCCCCTATTCCTGGCCTCGGTGGCTTCCAGTTACGCTGGGTGATCATCGGTCTGGTTGCCTGCATCGGCATCCTGTTCATATTGCGCAACGTCAACTGGTTGGCACGCTACAAATACACCTGGATTGCTGCCACCTTCCTGTTCCTGCTCCCAAACCTGATTAAAGGTATTCTCACCTTCCGCTCCAACGATCCCACCCGCGACTCGCTGGGCATTCAGGGCTTTCTCAACCTGCAGCCATCCGAACTGCTGAAAATTACCATCGTCATCTTTTTCGCCGGTTATCTGAGCGAAAACCGCGATATTCTGGCCCAGGGCTACCTGCGTCTGGGCGGCCTGCGACTTCCTCCATTGCGCCAACTCGGCCCACTGCTGATGATGCTGGGGATCTCGCTACTGCTCTTTCTGATCGTGCGCGACCTGGGACTGGCCTTGATGATCTACTGCCTGTTCCTCTGCATGATGTACCTGGGCAGCGGCAAACTGTCCTATGTGCTGGTCAGCCTGGGCCTCTTCCTCTTCCTTGCCTTGATCGGCTATAGCCTGCTCGGCTACGTACGCGCACGCTTCTCCATCGTCCAGATCGATGTTGTCAACTGGACACAGGCCAGTGATGACGCCTACCAGAACATTATCGGCGCGGGCCAGATCGTACAGGGGTTGATTGCCCTTTGTAGCGGTGGCATTCTTGGCTCTGGTCTGGGACTGGGCCATCCGGCGGGCGCTGGCTTTGTGCCAGTGGTCGAGTCGGATATGGTGCTGACCGCGCTTGGTGAAGAACTGGGCCTTGCTGGTCTTTTCGCCATTATCGGCCTCTATCTGCTGATTGTGTATCGCGGTTACCGCATCGCAATCGAGGCTTCCGATACCTTTCAACAATTGCTGGCTGCTGGCCTGACCTCGGTCTTTGCCATTCAAACCCTGGTCATCAGCGCTGGCAATCTCAAGTTTATGCCGCTGACTGGTGTGACGTTACCGTTCCTCAGTTATGGCGGCAGTTCGATTGTCGTTAACTATATCATTATCGGTATTCTGCTACGAATATCGTACAATACGGCTGTTGAGCGGGACGGCGAGGCTTGACCTTCCCGCTCATAGCCACGAGGGGATATATCGATGGCTATGCAAGCACCAGGGATCTTCCAACGCTATCGTTGGAAAGAATTTGGTCTACTCATCGTTCCGTTTCTGCTTTTCTTGCTGGCAATGGTACAGTTGCTCCTTGCCAACACCGACCTCCATTCCTCGCTCAACGCCAAGAATCTGCCACCCGTTGATGACTTAATTCCCGTGTTCGGGCTAGTTGGGGCATGGCTCGTTATCAATGTGGTAATGACCATCTTCTTCCGCAAAGCTGATCAGGTCCTGTTACCACTGGTTGCCCTGCTCAGCGGCATTGGCGTGATGATGGCAACCCGGCTTGGACCAGACGTTGGCGATCCAGCGTTAGGCTCAAAACAGCTCACCTGGGTCATTCTTGGCCTGATCATCTTCATGGCGACGCTGTTCTTCCTGCGCAACATCCACTGGCTTGAACGCTACAAATATACATCTGCATTTTTCGGCATTGCACTTGTCTGTACCACGCTGGTCAATACCTTACGGGTCAGAAACTTCAACAGCCCCACCCATGACCAGTTGAAGCTTGGCCCCATCGATTTCCAGCCCTCCGAGCTGCTGAAAATCTGCATCGTCATCTTCTTTGCGGCCTATCTGTATGAGAATCGCGAGATTATCGCACAGGGCAGTTTACGCTTAGGTCCTTTCCGCCTGCCACCGCTGAGACATCTTGGCCCCATCGCTCTGATGATGCTCATCGCGCTGCTCTTCTTCCTGGTTGTGCGCGAACTCGGCCTGGCACTGCTGATCTACGGCCTCTTCCTCTGCATGCTCTATCTTGGCAGTGGCAAACTAACCTACGTGATCAGCAGCCTGCTTATTCTGCTGGCCCTGGGCTTTGTTGGCTACAATCTCTTCGGCTATGTCCAGCAGCGTTTCTCCGTTGTGAATGTTGATGTTTTAAACTGGTCGCAACAAAGCGAACAGCTCTACGATGAGCCGGGGGGAGCCTTCCAGGTGGTGCAGGGACTGATTGCGCTTTGTAGCGGGGGCATCTTCGGCGCGGGATTAGGCTTAGGACATCCAGCCGGAGCAAACTTTGTGCCTGTGGTGCAGTCGGATATGGTCTTAACCGCTCTGGGTGAGGAGCTAGGCTTATCAGGCCTCTTCGCCATTATCGGCATTTACCTGCTGATCGTCTATCGCGGCTATCGTATTGCCATCGAAGCCACCGATCCCTTCCAACAATTACTGGCCGCTGGCTTGACCTCCATTTTTGCCATTCAGACGCTCATTATCAGCGCCGGTAATTTGAAGTTTATGCCACTGACAGGTATTCCCTTACCCTTCCTTAGCTATGGCGGCAGCTCTATCCTGGCTAATTTTATTATCATTGGCATCCTGCTACGAATTTCGTATAATACGGCCATAGAACAGAGCGGCACGGCTTAACCATCTTTCTCTAGTACGGAAGGGTATAACTTGTTTCCTGCTGTGCTAGATGTGCTATACTTCCTTGAGAATGGACGATATATAGAGCGTCTATACTACGGGTGCATAGTGCGTCTAACAGGTAGGGATTGACTGGTAAAAATTTGCCAGGTAGGGATGTAATGCAATGGGCCAATATCAACAATGGCTATATCATCGAGAAGTTGACGAACAATTAGGGAAACACCTGGATCAATTGCAAACCGAACTGGCCCTGCTCCAGGCGCAGGCCCATACATTGACAGAAACAACTTCTTCCACCAGCGAGAACACGATCATTCAGGCACTGCTCAACATGCAAGCGCCACAGGCCGAGCAAAGCCATGCGCACACATCCCTACCAGCGCCATTATTTATTGATGAACCGCTGGATGACGCGGCGACTCCTCATAATATTTTTCAGGAAGAGAAAGCAGCAACAGCGCCCGTTTCTCCGGCCCTGCTTGCCTGGAGCAGGCTCCCCAACCTGGATGCTCAGAAAATGCAGCCTCCTGCATCCCATACGACCCACTCAGGAGCATTGCCCAAACCAGGAGAGGAGGGGCTGCTTCCTCAAGATATGACACATTTCTTTCATCACCATACACAACCCGTCCCACAACCCGCTCTTCCAGCATGGCTTGAGAATGTGATTTCTGCGCCCATCGCGCCAGATCAACTCCCCAATAACCCTGTAGACCAGCAAACGCTACGCACCAATCGTCTGGTCGAACGGTGGCTCGAACGCTGGAGAAAGACTCCTTCTGGTTCACAGGAGCAGCGAGAGGATCAAAAGAATGAATCACATCGAGAATGATATCCCTGATACCGTCGATCAGATTCAACCTGACAACCATCAATCAGGACAGATGGCGCACGATAGCAAGATGACCACGCTCTTTGCCAGCTTGCAGCCGCAGGATGTTGAACAGTTCTATCAAAGCTATCAACTCTGGTGCATCACAGTTCGTATCCAGGCACTTCAGACCGAGATCGAACAGGTGCAGCAAGAGCAGGCCGCGAACGCCCGCTTGCTGGAACAGTATCAGCCATCCCCCATCGCTCAAGCGGTCCTGGCACAATTGCAGGCTCATGATGTCGGCGACCTCGATCTCCTCGATCAAATGCTGCAACGGGGCGATGACTGGCTCGATCATACTATGCAATTGCTTGAGCAATGCGAACAACTGGATATCATTCATGGCAACTATACGGAATGGTGCATCCATGCTCTGGAGGGCGCGTACGACTGGATCGGCTCCATGCATGAACACGATACCGCTGAAGAACCAGAGGAGCCTGCTGCCACCACTGAGGTCTTTGACGAGTCTACCGAACAATTATTGCTCCAGAAGTTGCTGAGCGATGAGGAAGAAATAGTCGTGCCAGCAACCATTGAGGAACCTGCTGAGGTAGAACCTATCAGCGAAGAGGTCATCACGCCCGAAGATGCTCCTGCTGCTCAGGAAGAGACGCTTCAGATCACTGATGATGATATTGTCGTCACAGCAGAGTCAGACGCGCCTGTCGAGGAGGATACAGAGGCTGAAGAGGACGCCACAAACAGCGAAATATCTGAAACCATCGACATTCCAGAGCAGGAAAATACTCTAGAGGATGACGCTGAAGCAAGCGCACAGGAAACATCGCCAGCGATAGACAGCGATTCCCACGCGGCTCTTGAGGCCGATATCTCTCCATCCAGCGATACATTCGACGAGGTAGAAGCAAGCGTCGTCGAGCGAGAATCAGCAACAACCGATGAAACTGTTGAGTCAAATAGCGAGGCAGAAGAGGTCGAGATTCTGGAAGCAAGCGCAGTTCAAGCGCCAAGAGAAGATCAGGATGAGGTCGTTGAGCCGACGGAGGACGAGCAAGCAAACGCTGAAGTTTTCACCGAATCTGCGGATGAAGAAGCTGTGGCAGAGATATTAGAGCAAGATACTACAGAAGCAAGCGACGAACAGGAACTTCAGGTAGAGAGCCTCGCTGAAATTGCTGAGCTTACAGAGGTTGAAGATAGAGCCAACGACAGTGAAGAGGTGCCGACTGAAGAGGTTGGCGAAGCAAGCGCCGAACCCACTTCACAGGAGATAGCGCCTGATGC
The DNA here is from genome assembly GCA_025928885.1 of Ktedonobacteraceae bacterium. Taxonomy (GTDB): domain Bacteria; phylum Chloroflexota; class Ktedonobacteria; order Ktedonobacterales; family Ktedonobacteraceae; genus JAICIM01. Next base: position 15,073 of record JAICIM010000056.1, read on the forward strand.
TGATGAGGCAAAAAGTATTATCTCATCAATAATCCCTGCGGCGGAAGAGCAACTTGAAGATAATGTAGTAACTAATGACGTTGAAGCTGAATACGATGTAGTGGCAGAAGTAGCACCTGAACAGGTTGAAGCCGAATATGACGCAGTGGCTGAGGTAATACCTGAACAAGTAACAGAGGAAGCTTCTGGTGATGAAGAAACTGATGATGCTGAGAGTAACGCCGCTCCCAACCATGAGTACGCTTATACAGCTGAAGAGGATACCATCGCAATTCCCAAAATTTTCTTCCCAACAGGCAGAGTTACGCCATTGAAAGCTGTCGCCGAGATAGAAACGCAAGCAACAATGCCCATATCGATACAGGAAACGCCAGCGATCACGTTATCAGCAGAGGGGAACACGCCTGCTCCCTCCACAAGACCGCTACCCGATATCTATGGAGAGACCAATAAACAACCGGCTATCGCCCCGACACCGGCACCCATCTGGCGCGAGGAGAGCGACGCTCACGTTAGCTCGTCGCTCCCTCAAGTCTCATCGCCGCTGCTGCCAGAGCCGCATCAGGGCTTCTTCCGTCGCTTATGGCTCAAATTTCTGGCCTGGTTGCGCGGCGAATAACGCGCCCCTTTAGCACAGATAGGTCTTTCTCAATTCGGCTGCCCTGACAATAGAAAAGACTGCCCGGTTGCTAGCAAGCATACATTGATTACTTACCAGCAACCGGGCAGTCTTTTTTGCCGGAGGCCAGATATTATCGCACTTCCACCTGATAACCAGCGGCGCAACAGCGCCCAATATATTTAAAATAATCTATGCAGACACACTAAAATTACATCGGCCCGGACATGCCTGGCATCTTCATCTTAGAGTTCCTGGATTGTGGCGAGGCCGGTGGCATGTTCATTCCCGGTGGCGGCATATTCGGTGGCGGTTGCATATTGGGTGGTTGCATATTCAGTGACATGTTCATTCCCGGTGGCGGCATATTCGGTGGCGGTTGCATATTGGGTGGTTGCATATTCCCTGGCGGTGGCATGTTCATTCCTGGCGGCATATTCATCGCCGGTGGCATGTTCATTGGCGGCGGCAAATTTCCTGATGGCATGTTCATTGGCGGTTGTTGATTTTGCAGCGGCTGCGATGAACGAGCCTGCATCTTCTCCTGCTCCAGTTCTTTCACGCGCTGGCGCAGTTTGCGCAACCTGCGCTGATCGTGACGGGCAGAGAAGAGGGCCACAAGATACAACAGCAAGGCACCCAACAAAAACGAGAGAAAAATCAGCAACCCGGACGGAATGCCTGGCGTTTTCAGGCTAAACAGCGTTAACTGTACCGAAATAGTCAAATTCTGTACAGTCAAGATGGTGAGAAAGCTACCCACAATCACAAACAGCACAAGTATGAGGTAGAACACATGGGCCTCCTTAGAAACAAGCTTCCCATATATAATACACCTACTGACTCTTCCTGCTAAGACTAATAAGACTAAACGAACCAATGTGGCTATTTTTGAGTAGTAGCAGCGATTTTACCACTCCAACCAGTAGCAACAACAGGCACTTTTCGGCCATCTTGTGTAAAGATTACACACCATGAAACAGGAGTCCCGCTATGCCGCATGGCAAATTGACGCCGCCCGCGATAAGGCTTATACTGGATGCGGAGCTTGAGGAGGTAGCACGTGTTATTTGAAGACTATGCAAAAGAAAATCTGATCCACAGCCCGGTTCGCACGCAATACTTACAGATCAAGCAGCAACAGCCCGATGCTATTCTCTTTTTTCGCATGGGCGATTTCTACGAAATGTTCGATGATGATGCAGAGATCGTTGCCCGCGAATTAGAGATCGCGCTGACGCGCCGCGATTTTGGGCGCGGCGAGAAATCGCCAATGGCTGGCGTTCCCCATCATGCCGCCGATGGCTACATTGCCCGCCTCGTCAGCAAAGGCTATCGCGTCGCTATCTGTGAACAGACCAGCGATCCAGCCCTGTCTAAGGGGCTGGTTGAACGCGAGGTTGTGCGCGTGGTCACACCTGGCACGATCATTGATCCTGCGATGCTGGCGGCGAAACGTAATAATTTTCTGGCCGCTGTCGTGCTGGGGCGCGATGCCGTTGGGATGGCCTATATCGATATCACCACCGGCGAGTTCGCGGTGACACAATTCGGCACGCCCGAACCCCAGCTGGCACTGCAACAGGAGATCGCCCGCGTCGGTCCAGCAGAGGTTCTCGTCGAAGCTCATTACAGTCGCCCCGGCAGCCGCAAGCGGCGCTGGCTGGCCGCTGTCATGAACGAAAAACAGGTCACGAAGGTCGGCAGCAACGGGAACGCCAACGCTGAGATTCCCGACGTTGAAGAGGACGAAGACGATTTCGCCCCGCTGGTCAAGCTGCTCAACGGCCTGGCTGGACACGTCACGCCGCACGACTCGCGCTACTTCGCCGAAGATGATGCCCGTCACCGCCTGCTGCAACAATTTGAGGTGACC